>SHNG01000074.1 GCA_004295005.1 Gammaproteobacteria bacterium | reverse complement strand
AACGTGCCTGCTCGATGCTTGTCTGCGTGAGCGGGTGTGGCGTGGGTTCATCCTCGCGGTACCAACCGTCATCCTCGGCCTGCTTGTGCAGTGACTCGAAGCGGCCTTCTGCATTGCTGGCCGCACCGCGTCCCTTGATGCGGCTGTTGCGTGCAGGTTTTTCCGGATCGTGCATGCGCCGAGTATGCACCGGTGTGTCGCAAGAGCTGATACCGAAACCAGACTTTTCCCGACCCGTTGTTTCAGTCGTGGGCAGGATTCATGGCCAAGGGCCCACCTGCCTGCCAGCCATCCCGCTCAAGCTGATCGAGACAGCCGCGCAGCGCAGCGCGTGCCCTGGGTGCGTGTATGGGCAAGACCAGTACATCACCGGCGCGAGCCCAACCCAGTGCATGCCGGGCGGCTTCCATATCCGTGCTGCACATGGGAAGACGATCCGCATCCATGCCTCGCGCCATCAATTCATCGCGCAGCAGATTGGCCACTTCGTTCTGCTCGCGTCCGCGCAGATAGCCCTCCATGTCCTTGAGCACGATCAGCTCGGGCGAAACCGAGGCGGCAACGGCGGCCAGTTCGCGGATCTGCGCATCGCCGCGATTGCCGGCCTGACCAAGGATCAGGCCCAGCCGACCCGCGCCACGCAGCGCCTGCGCGATGTCGAGCAGACCCTGGAGGCCATCCGGGTTGTGCGCGTAATCCATCAGCACGCTGATGCCGCCGACGCGCCAGGTTTCCAGCCGCCCCGGATTGTCGGCGTGGCTGCGGCCAAATTCGGCGAGCACCGAAGCAATGGTCTGCGCCGGAACGCCCAGCACCGTGGCCAGCAGGCTGGCTCCGGCGATGTTGGCGATGTTGTAGCGGGCCAGGCCGTCCAGCGTGAGCGGCATGTCGGCGACGACGCCCAGATCATGGCTTGCGTCTGCATGACTGAGCAGCAGGCTTCCGTGATGGACGGCACAGGTGCTCTGGGCCTGCGCGCGTGCAGCGACCAGGCGCGGATGTTCGTGATCCAGCGCAAACCAGGCCAGCGGGCATTGCAATGCACCGGCATGCGCGAGCAACTGCGCATCATCGGCATTGAGCACCAGCGCGCCGCCTTCGCACACGGCATGGGCCACCACCAACTTGGCCTGGGTGAGTCCATCCAGGTCATCGATGCCGTACTCGCCGAAATGATCGACGCTGATATTGGTGACGATGGCGGCATCGCAGTGATCCACGGCCAGGCCGCGGCGCAGGATGCCGCCGCGCGCGGTTTCCAGCACGGCCGCTTCGGCATCGTCCATGCGCAACACCGTACGCGCACCCGCAGGACCGGAATAGTCGCCGCTGTCGAACATCTCACCATCGCGGAATACGCCATCCGTGCAACTGAAGGCAGTGCGCAGACCATGTGCGCGCAGCATTGCGGCGAGCAGGCGCACCGTGGTGGTCTTGCCGTTGGAGCCGGTCACCAACGCGGTGGGTATGCCGTGCAGGTCGCTCCACCGCACCTGCTCCACGGCGGGCAGCGCATCCAGCGGCCAACTGCGGCCAGCACAGCCGCTGCCCAGGGTCAGCAGGTCATCATCGAGCAGCGCGGGAACATCACGCGCATGCGCGGCATCGAGCAGCGCCATCAAAGCAGGCTTGCGTTCGGCGCGGGCAAACAGGCGCAGGGTATGGCGGGCGGAATCTGCATCCGTGGCCAGTGCGTGACCCGGCGCAAACAGCTCGGCCTCGCCGCGTGCGGCTTGCCATGCCCACTCGTTGACTTCGGTTGCGCTGAACCATTGATCGACGGGTGCCGTCAGCGCCAGCGAACAGCCCTTGGCATGCGCACGCGCGCGCAACTCGACTTGCGGCCAGCCCAGTTCCGCACTCATGGCGCGCGCATGGATCCGCCATTGCCCGATCAGGTCCGCGCGCACGCAATCGACGCCCAGCGCCTCCAGCACCGCGCCAGGTCGGGCGAAGAACAGGTTGGGTCCGGTCAGGCGGCGCGAATCCTCGAACGAGGTGGGTTCCTCCACGCTAGTCATCCTGCTCGCGGGTCAAGTGGATGCCGCGCTCATCGCGTACCACGCCATCCCAGGCGCTTGCTTCGAATACGGGTTCGACCGGCACAGCCTCCGCCACAACGGGCACGGGCGCACTTGGCTTGGACGGCGAAGGCGTAGCCCCGGCCGACTTGAATTTGATCACCTGTTTCCACGAGCGCACCAGCGCATCGGCGAAGATCAACAGCAGGTCACCGCTCTGGCTCATGGCCAGCCCGGCATCGATGGCTTCCTGCTCATCGGGGATGATGGAGATCGCCGACTCCGCCACGCCCAGTTCGCGCAGGCGCGCGGCCTGGATCTTCGGCACTTCGTCCGAGGCGCGGCCACGCAGGGAATCATCGCGGCGACAGATGTAGTGATCGAAACGACCGGCCACCGCATCGGCGATGTCGCGCAGGTCCTGGTCGCGACGGTCGCCCGGTCCAGCCAGTACCACGATGCGCCGCCCGACCACGTCGAGGCGTTGCGCCAGATCGGCCATCACGCCGACCGCATGTGCATTGTGGCCATAGTCGAACAGCACCTTGAACGGATGCTCGTTGAACACGTTCATGCGCCCGGGCGCCTGGAAGAAGGTGCTGTCGAAGGTGCGCAGGCCCTGGCGGATGGCATCCAGCTTGATGCCGAGGGAAAACGCCATCGATGCGGCAATCATGGCGTTCTGTACATTGTGCATGGCCCGGCCTTCCAGCGTGGCCGGAATCAGGTGCGTCCACAAGAGCGGAATGTGGCCACCCTTGTCGTACAGGGTGATCATCTGGCCGTTGACGCCGGCTTCCAGCGCGCAAGCGCGACCGCCGGCACGGATGTGCTCGCGCACCAGCCCGTGCTGTGGATTGGTGGTGACGTAGCAGATCACCTTGGCGTCGGTGTAGCCGGACATCTTCAGCACCAGCGGATCGTCGGCATTGAGCACGGCGCAATCCTCGGCCACCTCGACGACGATGCGCTTGATCTCGGCCAGTTGCTCGACGGTATCGATGCCCTTCATGCCGAGGTGGTCCGACTGCACGTTGAGCACGGCGCCGACATTGACACCCTGCACGCCCATGCCGGCACGCAGCAGGCCGCCGCGTGCGACCTCGAGCACGGCGAAGTCGATCTGTGGATCGGCCAGCACCATGCGCGTGGAAACCGGTCCGGTCATGTCGCCCTCGACGGTGCGCTGCCCATCGATGTAGACGCCATCGGTGGTGGTCAGGCCAGGCGTGTAGCCGGCCATCTTGACGATGTGGGCAAGCATTCGCGCGGTGGTGGTCTTGCCGTTGGTGCCGGTGATGGCGGCGATCGGCACGCGCGACGGGGTGCCTGGCGGAAACAGCATGTCGATGACCGGGCCGGCCACATCGCGCGGCTTGCCTTCGCTGGGTGCCACGTGCATGCGGAAGCCGGGCGCGGCATTGCACTCGCAGATGCCGCCGCCGATCGACTTGTAGCTCTCGGCGATATTGGTGGTGAGGAAATCCACGCCGCCGACATCCAGGCCGATGGCGCGAATCGCGCGGACGGCCATGTCGCGGTTGTCCGGGTGGATGATGTCGGTCACATCCGTTGCGGTACCGCCGGTTGAGAGGTTTGCCGTCGAGCGCAGGTACACGATCTGGTCAACTGCGGGAATGCTTGCCGCGGTCATCTCCACACGCGCCAGCATCATCTCGGCCTGCGCATCGAGTTCGAGTTTGGTCAACACCTTTTCGTGACCGACGCCACGGCGCGGATCGGTGTTCACTTCCTCGACCAGTTGCGCGATGGTGTGCACGCCATCGCCGACCACGTGCCCCGGCGTGCGCCTGGTTGCCGCAACCAGTTCACCGTTGACCACCAGCAGGCGATGGTCATCGCCTTCGAGGTAGGTTTCCACGATCACCGAGCGCGAATGCTCGCGCGCCTTGGCAAAGCCTTCGGCGACTTCCTCGGGCGAGGTCAGGCGAATGGAAATGCCGCGCCCGTGATTGCCGTTGTAGGGCTTGGTCACCACCGGAAACCCAAGCCGACGCGCGGCGGACTGCGCGCCTTCCACACTCTGCACCAGCTCCTGGCGCGGCACCGGCAGTCCGAGCGAGCCCAGGATCTTGTTGGTTTCTTCCTTGTCGCTGGCCAGTTCCACGGCAATGTGCGAAGTCTTGCCGGTCACCGTGGCCTGGATGCGCTGCTGGAAACGGCCATGCCCGAGCTGCACCAGGGATTGATCGTTCAGGCGCAGCCACGGAATGTTGCGTTCCTCCGCAGCCTTGACCAGCGAGGCAGTCGAGGGCCCCAGTGCGCGCCGCTGCGCGTAGCGGATAAAGGCATCACGCGCTTCCGGCCAAACCCAGTCGGCGGGCACGCTGTCGGCCGGGCGGATGGCCGGCGGCAGCAGTGAACACAACAGGCGCAAGGCCAGTTCGCCGGCAGCAATGCCCTCCTCGCGCTGTGCATATTCGTAGACCACCGAATACACGCCGGGTCGACCATCGATGCTGCGTGTCTTGCCGAAGGTGACGTCTTCTCCGGCCACGTTCTGCAACTCGATGGCCACGTGTTCGAGGACATGGCCGAGCCAGGTGCCTTCGTCTTCCAGCATGCGCCGGATCAATCCACCCGGCTCCCGATACGAGCAGCCATGTTCGGCCAAACCGGGCAGCGCCTCGACCAGTGCATCCACGAAGCTCTTGCCGAGCTTGCCGGTCGGCCACGCTTCCAGATCGCCCAGGTCCAGCACGAGGCGGATCACCGGGAAGTGGGCAAAGGCCGAAGGGCCGACATACACCGAGCGATCGAGAATGCGCATTGCATCTACTCCTTGGAGGTGTTCAAGGTACCGGCGCTGGCGCGACGCGTGTGCAGGTTGAAGGTTGCGCCGCGCACCAGGATATGGATGTTGAGGCCGAGCAGGCACACCGGCTCGCCATCTTCGATGCGATCCAGTGAGGAAAACTGCAATTGCGAAGCGTCGACCACGGTGATTGCACCGCTGCCTTCGACTTCAAGCGTGTTGTCCGGACCGATGAAAGTCGCGGTGTCCTCGTCAAGACCGATACCGACCGCAAACGGATTGAAGGCAAGCGCGGTGGTCAGGCGACCAAGGCGATCGCGCTGGCGGAAATGCTGGTCGATGATGAAGCGGTTGGTCAGGCCAAGTCCCGGCGACAGGCCGACGCTGCCGGCTTTCGGAGACCCGCCTTCTTCGCCAAAGGCAATCATGTGTTCGCTGAGCACCGCCGCACCTGCACTGGTGCCGGCAACGTGCATGCCATGGGCATTGCGCTCGCGGATCAGCTTCGCAACCGGAGTGCCGCCGATCAGGGTGGTGATGCGCAACTGGTTGCCGCCGGTGAAGAACACGCCATCGGCGCGCGCGATGCGATCCAGGCGATTGCTCTCCGCGCAGTCGCGGCGTGTATCGAAATCCACCGCGCTGACGTCGGCGGCACCAAGATCGCGGAAGATCCTCTCGTAGCGCGCACCGGTGTCCTGCAAACGGCTGGCCGTCGGCAGCACCACGATGTCGGCGTTTTCACCACCACACAATTCAACGAAGCGTCGCAGGATCAGTGGATCGTTCTGTTTTTCCTCGGCACCGCCAATGGGAATGATGAAACCGCGCGCTGCGCCGTCGGGGACCCTGCTTGGACACATCAGTTGCTACCGTTTCCTGGGTTGAATGGAGGAGGGATTGGATCGAAGGGGCCACACTGCCTGGCCTGGCCGTTGCGCACTTGCCAACGGCCGCCGAGCATCACGTCGCTGATGCGCGCTTGATCATCCAGCACCAGCAGATCGGCATCGGCGCCCGCAGCGAGCACGCCCTTGCGCGGCAGGCGCAGGAGTTGGGCGACGTTGCGGGTGAAGGCAGGCAGGATCTGCTGCAAGGACAGTCCACGACCGAGCAGTTCGCCGATGGTGGCGAGCAATGCGCCGGGGTTGCCGACATCCATGTGGCTCATGCGGCCTTGTGCATCAAAGCAAGGCAGGCAGCCGCCGGCATCCGAGCTGACGCTGATGCGCTCTGCCGGTGCACCATTCTCGAAATAGCGTTGCAAGGCATCGGCTGCCGACCAGGCGTCTTCATCTTCTTCGACTGGAAACGCGGTGATGTCCACATGACAGCCGCGCCGGGCCAGCTCGATGGCTTCCTCGAACAAGGCGCGGCGGCGATTGACATGGGTGGGGTTGAACACGCGCGCGGGCAACTCGCTTTGCTCAAGCGCATGCCGCACCAGCTCCAACCCGCGCACACCATCACCCAGGTGCAGGTGCACGATGCCGGCCTTGTTGCTCATCAGGCCACCGACATGCGCCTCGGAGGCCACGCGCAGCAATTCATCCAGGGTGGGCTGGCTGCTGCGATGGTCGCTCAAGGCCAGTTCGCCGACGCCAATGATGGGGTCAATGAAGGCAATGTCGCCGCGCACGCTGCCGGTCAGCGTGGCTGGTGGAACGTGGTAGCCGCCGCAATAGCCCCAGGCGCCCAGTCCCTGCTCGCGCAGGCCCAGCAGGGTCGCGAGCAGTTCGCGCACCGAGCGCGCACAGTCATCCGTGCCGAGCAGCCCGACCACCGAGGTGACGCCGTTGTGGGTGTAGCGATGCAGCGGCAGTGGAGCAATGCGGGTGGCGAAACCACCCTCGCCGCCGCCGCCGGTCACGTGCACATGGCCATCAATGAAGCCCGGAACCACGCGCAGGCCTTGCAGATCCACGCTCTCGAGCGCCACTCCGTGCGGCGCTTCGGCGCCAGGTTCGCGGATTTCCAGCACCCGACCCGCACCGATCAACAACTGGCAAACACCCAGCGGTTCGGGCGCAAACACCCGGGCGTTGCGCAGCAGGATCAAGGAATCGAAAGAGGGGGATGACATCCGTAGCACTCTATCAGGTCGCCCGGCCATGTTGCGCGGCGTTGCGACTCTCGTCGCCCCTGCGCAGGCAGGGGCCCAGCGACTTGCGCGCTTCCGCGAAGATTATCCGCCGCCCGTGCGGCTCGGCGTCGTCGCAGCGCACCCCGGAAGCTGCCAGCGCCTTACACCGTCCCGCGATTTTCCCCCGTGCACCTCGGCGGCGTAGACTTGTTCGACCTGAAGCATCCGGACGACCCAGGCTTCGATGGATTCGAACCCGCCGCCCCATTTGTCGAACACCACCTCGGTGGTACGTGCCCTGCTGATCACCGATCTGGTCGGCAGCACGCGGCTGATCGAACGTCTCGGTGACCGCCGTGCCGCGCGCCTGCTGGCACAGGAGGAGGAGCAGGCCCGCCATCTGGCCCGGCACTACAACGGTCAGGAAATCGACCGCAGCGATGGTTTCCTGTTCCTGTTCGACCATGCCTGGCAGGCGGTTGGATTCGCCCTGGACTACCACCGTGTGTTGAAAGACCTGTCCAGCGATTTGCCGCTGCAATTGCAGGGCCGGGTCGGTATTCATGTGGGAGAAACCTATCTCACGCCCAATGCTCCCGAGCATGTGGCGCGTGGCGCCAAGCAGGTGGAGGTTTCCGGCCTGGCCAAGCCGATTGCGGCGCGCCTGATGACGGCAGCCAATCCCGGCCAGACCCTGCTCAGCGGCACCGCATTCGATCTGGCCGCGCGTCCCTGCATTGAGCACTTGCCGAAGGATTCCACGTTGCATTGGCATGCGCACGGTGCCTGGTTGCTCAAGGGCGTCGAGCAACCGGTGCAGGTGCATGCGGTGGCACACGACCTGCGCACGGCCGCGCGTGAGCCGCTGGAGAATGACAAGGTGCGCTCGCTGCGCCGTCGCCAGCGTCGCCGCTTGTTGTTGACGGGCATCGGCACGGCTGCCGCCGTTGCGCTACCGCTTGGCTACTGGAAATGGCACGACAACGCGCTGCGCGACTGGGAATCGAAATGGCTGGTGGTTGCCGATTGGCAGCTGGAACAAGGCAACGCGGATCTCGCCGCCGTGCTGGCCACGGCTTTCCGCATCGCCCTGCAGCAATCGCGTTTTGCCTATGTGATGGATCCGGGTGCGGTGTTGCTGGCACTGCAACGCATGCGCGGCGAACCGCCGGTGGGTCGTGAGGAAGCCATCGAGATTGCCCGGCGCGAATCCGCGGCGGCGGCCATCATTCCGAGCTTCACGAAATTTGGTGGCGGGTTGCTGCTCAGTGCCGAGCTGGTGGAAGCCGTCACTGAGCGAACCATTGCCGCTGCACAGGAGCAGATTGCCGATCTGGGTGGGCTCACCGTTGCGCTGGATCGGCTTTCCGCCCAGATCCGTCGCAACGTCGGCGAACCGGGCACCAGTGTGCAACGTGATGCCTTGCCGCTGGCCAAGGTCACCACGGCCAACCTCGATGCCCTGCGCCTGTATTCGCAGGTGGATGATCTGATGCAGCAGCGCAAGGGCGAGGAAGCGATTGCCGCATTGGAACGCGCCATCGTGCTTGATCCCCAATTTGCCAGCGCACATGCCAAGCTCGGTACCGTGCATGCAATTCGCCGTTCCGAACTGAGCGTTTCGGAAAAACACTGGCGCATCGCCGCATCCCTGCAAGAGCGTTTGACGCCACGTGAGCGCATGTACGTGGATGGCTGCATTTCCTGGACCGAAGATCCAGTGGTGATGCGTGCACGTTGGGGCGGCATGGTCTCGAAATTCCCGGATGACGCCGCGGCGGTCAACAACGCGGCGCTCGTCGAGTGGACGCATTTTGGCAATCTGGTCGCGGCCGAACGCGGTTTTCGCCTTGGCATTCCCATTCCGCACCGTTGGAACTACGTCATCTGGCATCACCTGGGTTATGTCGAAATGGGCCAGGGCCGCGTGGCCGAAGGCCTGAGCAGTTTCAAGGAAAGCCTCAAGCGCGCCGAGCATCCCGCCCATTTCGGCATCGTGCGCGCACAACTGCTGGCGGGCGAAACCGATCAGGCTATGGAACTCCTGGCGCGCTTTCGTGACAACGGCTCGGTCAGTTGGCGTGCCGACCAGTGCGATGCGGAAGTGCTCGCCCATGTTTTTGTCGGCAAACCCGAGGCCGCCCTGGCGGTTGCCGAACGTCAGCGCGAGATGGCGATAACCGAGAAATTCCGCACTGCAGAGCGCATGGGCTTGCGCAACAAGGCGCTGTTGCTGGCGGAGCAGGGCGACAAACAAGCCGCGCATGCCACGGCCAGGGTGCTGCACGAGTTGCTGCGTGCCGATCTCGGTGCGCTGCAAGGCGGCGGCCTGCTGCTGCCACCCTTTGATGCGATGATGCTCACCGCATTTGCCGCGCGCATGGGTTGGCAGGCCGGGGAATTCGAAATGCCCGAAGCCCTGCAGGGGCGCTGGATTCGATTCCCCTCCGTGCTGGCCGCCGAACGCCTGACCCGGGCCTGGCGGGCGCTCAACGCCGGAAAGGCCCCAGAGGCCTTGCGCTTGGCCCGCGAAGGACGTGATTACATGTCTCTTTATGCCTTTTTTGAGCTTGAGGTCGCCGCTTACACGGCATTGGGTGAAACAGTCAGTCGCAATGATCGTCTGCGCCAGGCGCGCAAACTGCTGCACCAGGGCTTCGGAGAGAACTTCAGCTATTTGTCCACGCACCTGGAAAACCTGCAGGCCTGGCAACGCATGGGCAAACTGGAAGCGAGTGCCCAACCGAGCACGGGAGATGCAAAACCCAAGGGCGAATAGGGACAGCGGGCAGCAGTAGCAGGGTGGACAAGCGCAGCGCATCCACCGACGCCCTCTGCGCAGAACGATCCCAGCTGCCAAGACCCTGGGCCCCTGCCTGCGCAGGGGCGACGATATGTTGGGGCGTTGGTGTCATTTGCTTGTCGTCCCTGCGCAGGCAGGGACCCAGCGTCTTTCGGGATCAGCGTGCGAACAGGCACTGTTTTGGCGCAGCGCATCCACTGACGCCCTCAGTACAGGCTCCCGCTGACACCAGATAGCTCGACAAACGCAGCGCGGCGCCGTCTGCTGCCGGCCGCATGCCGGAAAGGCGACACAAGCTTCCTGAATGCCGTCTGGAACCTGTGCGGGCGCCGGGGCGGCTTGGAGTTGATCCCGCAGCGCCGAGTCGGAACCCAGCCTGTCGAACAGAACCGCCGCCGAGCGCTTGGCCGAGGTCCAGCGCACGCTCGGCGGGAATTCCAGGGCCAACGCACTTGGCGTGCAACACAGGGCAGATGCTTAACTCACGAGGGCCAGAAGGGGTTTCTTCCACGGCGATGGCATGCCGCCCAAGCCGCGCGCGCAAAGGTGATGCATTCTGCCCACTCCGCGCTTCACTCGAAGCCATCGGCGAATAGTCGATCATCGTCGTAGTCGATGCAGCGGCTGACCTCGGAGGTGCCACGGCGATCGACCCCTGTTTCCTGTTCCAGGGTGCGGGTTGCGGTGGCGACGATCTTGCGTGGCGTGGCGAAGAATGTCGGCTGACCGTAGGCCGCAATGAAGCCCATGAACGTCGCGGTGCCGTCCATATCGGCGGTGCCGTTGCTGATCGTCACCTCGGTGCTGCCCAACCACACGTCTGGATCACCGCCAGGGAACGGCGGGAACTGCAATCCGCTTGGGCAGTCCAGGGCGCTGTACACGTCGATCTGGTAGGTGCCGTTGGCCGAGCTCAGGGTTCCTTGCACCTGGCCGACCCCGGCATCGCCGAAGGCGACCTGCAGGAATGGACGATTCTGCGCATCATTGCCGCTGCCGGGTGCAGCCGGTTCGGAATTGTTGGCGGGATAGCTGTAGCCATCGTCGCCCAAGTCGATCGGCTGCTCGGTATTGTCGGTCAGCACGTTGCGGAACAGGGAGTTGCGGCGGGCGTCGGTCACCACGATGCCGTCGTCGCCATTGAAGCGGATCACGTTTCGGCGGACTTCGTTGTCGATTGCATCGTTCTCGATGCGCACGCCGTCCTGGATGTTGCCGAAACTGCTGGTGCAGGCAGTGCTGCAGCTTGCATTCACTCCAATGCGGTTGTCGGTGATCACGTTGTCCTTTGCCTGATCGCCGGAGATGCGCACGCCGTGACGGTTGTTGTTGCTGATCACGTTGTTGAACGCCAGGGTGTTGCTGCCCTGGATCACCAGGCCGTCGAGGTTGGCTTCGTTGGCGGCCTCACCCGAGCGCCCGGTACCCAAGTGGTTGTTGGCCACCATCACGCCGTTGGCACCGCTGCCGATGCGGATGCCCGCGTCGGTACAGTCCGAGATCGTGTTGCGCTCGGCCGCAGCACTGCCGCCGATTTCCGCATCGTCGGCGCCGGCGTCACCGAACAGGGATCCCACCTGCACGCAGATCGGGCTGGGCAGCAGGGTGAGGTTGCCAAGTTGCCCGCCAACTTGCGAACCCACCAGCCGATGCCCGGCGCCGCCGCGAAGGTTCACGGCAATAACCGAGAAGCCGCCGAAGCCCATGCCGTCCAGCGTGAGTGCACCGGTCATGCTGCTGGCGGTGTCGATGCCGTTGAACACGCTGCCCTGGCCGTTGATCACGATGCAAATCACCGAGTTGTTGCCGGTAGGGGAGGTGTTGCGCGCGCTTCCCGGTTGGGTATAACCGTCGATCACCACCGATTGGCTGATCTGCGGCAGGGGCGAGGCGAGATTGATGATGCGTGGGCCACAGCTGGCACCGATGTCGAAGTGGATGTAGTTGAGGTTGGACGCGGCGTTGGCGTCCAGGATCGCCTGGCGCAGCGATCCCGAACCGCTGTCGTTGGTGTTGGTCACCACGATCGTGGTTGCGGTGGTGCCGATGGCCGATTCGAAGGCGCCGCGGTCGGGGCGCTCACCGAACCAGCGGGGGTTGCCCTCGAAATCCGTTTGCGACAGCAGGGTTGAGTTCGGCGTACCGGAGTTGATGCCGGGTGACGTGGCTTGCAGGCGGAAGTTCAGGTTTGCCGGATCGACGAACTGCGGGCTGCTGTTGATAGTGCCGAGCGGATTGGTCTCGAACGGATCGCTGGCGCTCAAGGTGCCGTAGATGTTGTCGACCAGGCGCAGCTTGATCAGGTCCTCGTCGACCTGACTGACCAGGATCAGGTCGGTTCCGCTGCGGGAAAAGATGTTGCGCGACATGACGCCGACGCTTTCCCTGATCTCCGGCGGGGACAGATTGTTGGCGAACGTGTTGTTGGCCATCACCAGGTCGTCGATGCCGGAGATCGTCGTTTCGCCGTTGCGGGTGAACAGACTGTTGCGGATCTCGAGACGATCGACTCCAGGAATCCACAAGTCATTGAAGCTGGGTAAGCCATCGTCTATCTGGTCGAACCAGACCCGATCGAGCGAAAGCACATAGTCACCCGAGAACACGTCCTCCAGGGTGATCTGCAGATAGTCCATTTGTCGCAGGGTCAAGCGGTCCATGCTCAAGTCTTCAACCAGCTCATCGGAAAATGTTCCGAAGAACAGCCGTTGACCAGGCGCTGTCAGCACCGTTGCCTGCGGATCTTCGCTGCGGCTTGAGCAATTGGCGTTGTAGCCGCCGCGGATGAAGATTGCGTTGTCGCTGACCTCGCAGTAGCTATCCCCGTCGACGCAACTGTTGTTCATGTTGTAGGTGCCGGCGGCGATGCGTATCTCGACATCCTCATCGTCGGCCGCCAGCCAGGCTTGGTCGAACTCGGCGACCGAGTTGACGCAGAAGACTTCCAGCGCCTGGGCGGGCAAACCCCAGGCTAGGACCAAAATGGTCAGAAGACAGCGAAACGGGATCATGGCGGGTGCTCCGCAAGAGGTTGGCCAGGCCCACCATCGGGCCATCAGTCAACAGAACGGCGCAGCACCCCGAAACCGAACACGACCGCCGACAGACCGGCGTTGGGTCGGCACAGTAGAAAGCTGGTGAGCAATGCAGGCTAACCGCCGCACACGGTGATTTTCACGTGCTCAACGGGCTTGTTCGGAATGCATGCCCGGAAACATTCTTTTCCCGGACATCCTGCTGGAGCGATCACATGATGCGCCGTACCGCCTGCCTGCATGCACTGGGTTTTGCCGTCACCACGCTGGCCAGCGCGGCACACGCCGCGCCCCACGCCTTTGTCAGCGTGAGCGGGGGGACGCCAGCGAGCCGCGCCGTGCGAGTGATCGACCTGGAAACGATGACGATCACGACGACGATCGGCAATGTCGGTGACGAACCCGGGCGCATGGTTGCGAATGCCGACCGCTCTCAAATCTGGTTGTCGAGCTGGCGCGATACAGCGCAAGGATTCAACGAAGGGCAAGTACATCGAATCGACACGCGCACGCGCCAGGTGGTGGATTCACAAGTGGTGGGCATCCGGCAAAACCGCACGATCGCACTGAGCCCCGACGAATCCCGCGTCTATACCTGGAAAACCGAATCGGTGGATGGCGTCAGTTCACTCGGTGTCGCCGTGCTTGATGCAACAACCCTGGCGGAAATCGTGGTTGTTCCGATTACCGGTTCGGGTTGTCTGCAGAATGCATCGGACATCGCGGTCGCGCCGGATGGACGCATCGTTGCCGGCGGATGCCCAGACGGCTTGCGCATTGTCGATCCGGTGACTTTCACGGTGACGACCGGGGCGGTCACGCCACTTCCCGGAACGCCAATCTTCGGCTTCTCGCCTGATGGTGGGGAAGTCTACGTCGCGGCGACGACACCTACGGTCGCCAACGGTGGCACCGGGATACGTGCGATTGATCTGGAAACCGGAACCGGCACGGACTTTTACTGGGAAGTGCCGTTCGGCAGCCCGACCTATCCGAACGGCAGTACAGCCGCACGCATGATCGTGGTGCAGAGGCCAGATGATCCGCCGGGCGATCCCACCGTGTTCTTCAGCTACGGATCCGCTTTCGGCAACACACCTGTGGCGTGGGCGCGATCAAGCGACCTGGCAGGGGGAATCGATCCACGCCAGCGACGTCTGATTGGTCGCGCAGCGGTTGGTCCGTCATCGTCGCTCGGGGCCGAGATTGACGGAAACGTCGGGCTTGGCGCCCGGCTTGGCGGAATGATTCGCCTGCGCTTCGATCCCGCAGATCCTGACCTTGCGCTGGCCGAGGACGGCTCCGCCGTCGCGCTCGAAGGGGTAGGAACACTGACCGACATCATTGTGGTCGCGGAGCCGCCCGATGCGCTGTTCGCTGACGGCTTCGACTGAGCCATGCACAGGCAAACCCGGCCAGCGTCGGACTGTCGACACTTTCTGTTTGCGTCGACCACGGGCGGCGATCCAACGCCTTCAATTTGGAGTACCCTGCGCGACGGCACGAATCCGGTTGAACCGCGCAAGCATGTCCGCTTCCGAGCACACGACCCTGTATCTGCTCAAGCGCATCCGGGCCGGAGACGGCCAGGCACGTGCGGACCTCGTGCAGAGAATCGAGCCGCTGCTCGAACGCTTTGCCCGGGGGCGTGTACCGAGCCTGCTGCGACATGAGCAGGACACCGCGGATCTCCTGCAATCGACCTGGTTGCGCGTACTCGACAAACTGGACGGCATCCGCGTGGATGCACCCGGGGACTTCTTCAGCTATCTGCGCACCGTACTCCTCAACGGCCTGCGTGAAGCACTGCGCCGCCATCACCGCTCACCGATCGACGCCAAGGCCGTCGACTCGGCGAGTGACAGCATGGCCGCAGAGAATGTGGCCATCGACGACTGGCTCGCCTACGAGCAAGTACTCGCGAGGCTTCCGCAGGAACAACGCGTGCTGTTGCAGATGCGCTTCGAGTTCGGCATGAGTTTCGTCGAGATTGCCGAAGAGTTCGACGAGAAGCCCGATGCGATCCGCATGCGCGTGAATCGGGCCGTGCAAGGCATCGCCGAGGTCGGCGATGGCTGAAAAGGAAGGCGCCAGGCTCGCGGAACTCGCCGCGTTGATTGCTGCCGGTGAACCAATCGATGCCTCCATGCTGCCGGAAAACCAGGCACAGACAGACCAGGTACGCAAGCTGCTGCGATTTTCAAACGTGGCGGCACGCCTGCTGAGCAATGCCGACTCGCGCTCGACGCCCGCCCCGATGCCTGAACGCATCGGTGCCTGGCGGCTGGTGCGCCTGCTTGGTTCTGGCGGCATGGGAGATGTCTGGCTCGGTGAGCGCGCAGACGGCACGGTCGAGCATCGCGTCGCCATCAAACGCGTGCGCGGAGCATCACCGGCATTCAACGCCCGTCTCGAGGTGGAGCGGCGCATCCTGGCGACCTTGTCGCATCCGAACATCGCGCGCTTCATTGATGCGGGCGTCGACACTTCCGGCTCGCCATGGCTTGCCATCGAATACATCGAAGGCGAAAACCTCGACGACTGGCTGGCGCGCGCGCAACCGACGCTGCAGCTTCGATTGGCTTTGTTTCTCAAGGTCTGCGCCGCGGTTGACCATGCGCATCGGCACCTGGTCGTACATCGCGACATCAAGCCCGCCAACATCCTCGTGGATGCCGAAGGCCAGCCGTTCCTGCTTGATTTCGGCATCGCCAAACTGCTCGCGAACACCAACGGTGAAACCACCGCGATGGGTTTCACGCCAACCTATGCGGCGCCCGAGCAACTGCGCAGCGGCACCATTTCCACCGCCACCGACGTCTATGCCCTGGGCCTGATCCTCTACTGGCTGCTTGCCGGTGCCCTGCCGCCTTCGCGTCAGCGGGCTTCGCTGGCCGAGTTGTACGCAGGACTTGAAGATGAGGAAATTGAGCGTCCGAGCGAGACCGCGAAAGGTCAGTCCTTGCCTTACTCCGCAGCCGCACTGGCCGGCGATCTCGACGCAATCGTGTCCAGGGCCATCCGCAAGGAACCTGCGGACCGCTACGGCACGGTTGCCGAGCTTTCCATTGATCTGCAGCGCCACATCGAAGGGCGCCCGGTCGAGGCACGTGAGCCGACGCGCCTGTATCGGTTTGCACGCTTTGCGCGTCGCCACAAGTTGTCATTTGCATTCGGCATGGCAGCTGCAGTCGCGTTGATCGGCGGCAGTGCCGTGGCCTCGTGGCAAGCGCGTCTCGCCCAAGCCGCCGCACAGGCCAAGACAGCCGAAGCGGCGCGAGCCGACCGCGAGGCGACCTCGGCACGGGCGCAGGCACAACGTGCGAAACGTTCGGCCGCCTT
>SHNG01000068.1 GCA_004295005.1 Gammaproteobacteria bacterium | reverse complement strand
ATGATCGCTGCGCCGCGCTGCTGCACGAGAGGAATGAAGGTATCGGAATACCAGCCCTGGTCGACCAGCGACAACGCCGCCTTGCCTTTCACGGTGGCCTGGTGCAGATCCGGGTACTGGGTGGATGAGTGGTTGCCCCAGATCGTCACCTTGGCAATGTCGGTATTGAGCGCGCCGGTCTTTTCCGCCAACTGGCTGATCGCGCGGTTGTGGTCGAGGCGCACCATCGCGGTAAAGCGGCCCGGATCGATATCCGGCGCATTCTGCTGCGCGATCAGCGCATTGGTGTTGGCCGGATTGCCCACCACCAACACGCGCACATCGCGCTTGGCATGTGCGTTGATGGCCCTGCCCTGGGGTCCGAAGATCGCGCCGTTGGCTTCGAGCAGATCCTTGCGCTCCATGCCCGGCCCACGCGGACGCGCGCCGACCAGCAAGGCGTAGTCGACATCCTTGAAGGCGACATTGGCGTCATCGGTGGCTACCACGCCATGCAGGGTGGGAAACGCGCAGTCGTTCAGCTCCATGACCACGCCCTGCAAGGCCGGAAGTGCCGGGGTGATTTCCAGCAGATGCAGGATCACCGGCTGGTCTGGACCGAGCATGTCGCCTGCAGCAATGCGGAACAACAAGGCATAACCGATCTGGCCGGCGGCACCGGTAACGGCAACACGTACGGGAGCTTTCATCGCAACCTCACAGGTTCAAGTGGTTCAATCAAATTCAGGACTGGGGCAGCAAGCGCGCAGCAATCAGCAATTCATGCGCACGATCCGGTGAATAGCCGTGCAGAAGCTTGTCGCCGATCAGCAAGATCGGAACACCACGCCCGTTCGCCAGGGCAAACGCGCGCATTCCGTCTTCTTCGGCTTCAACGTCGAATTCCGTGTACTCGACACCCCAGCCGCGCAGGTCTGCCCTCAACTTGCGGCAGTACCCGCAACTTGACGTGGACAGCAAAACAACGGGCTCATCACCAACCATCCCGCGCAATTCACCAACATCCACCGTGCTTGAACAGCCGGAGACCAAGGCCAGCAGCAGAAAAAGACCAAGGATTCGAATGCGGATCACGGTACGTTTCATGTCAGCTCGGCAAAAAATTCCTGCACGCGCTTCATGCCGGGAGCAAGCTGGTCGGCGGGACATGTGTAGGAAATGCGCAACGCGTTTGGATCGCCGAAGGCGCTGCCGGGAACGCAGGCGACCCCCTTGGACTCAAGCAGGGCCGCGCAGAACTCGACATCGTTGCTGATCTTGTTGCCGTTGTGCGACTTGCCGAAGGCAACCGAGATGTTCGGGAACGCATAAAACGCACCTTGCGGGCGCGGACAGACCACGCCCGGAATCGCAACCAAGGCGTCATAGACCTGATCGCGACGCGCAGCAAACTCGACGCATTTTGCATTGGTGACATCCTGCGGTCCGCTCAAGGCAGCAACCGCAGCGGCATTCACGACTTCCGGCACATTGGTGATGTGGTTGGAGTTCATGGTGACGAACGCATTGGCCACGGCTTCCGGTCCGGCGATGAAACCCACGCGCCAGCCCGGCATGCCGTAGGTCTTGGAGATCGAGTCGACATTGATCACGCGGTCACGCAGCTCGGGGCGGGCCTGCACGAAATTGTGGTAGCCGATGCCATCGAACACCATGCGGTTGTAGATGTCGTCGCAAATGATCCATACGTCCGGATGGCGCACCAGAACGTCGGCCAGCGCGGCAATCTCGTCCTTGCTGTAGACCATGCCGGTCGGATTGGACGGGTTGTTGAACAGGAACACCTTGGCTCCGGGCAACGCGGCATCCAATTGAGCCGGAGTCAGCTTGTAGTTCTGTGCGGACGGGCACGGCAACAGGCGCGTCTCGACATCAAGGATTTCCGCGATATCCAGATACGTGGTCCAGTACGGCACAGGGAAAACAATGACGTCACCCGGATCCAGCAACAACTCGCCCAGGGTGTACAACACATGTTTTGCGCCAATGCCGGTGGCGATGTTCTTGCGTGTGTAGCCACTCAGTCCGCCCTGCTCCAGATGCTTGAGGAATGCATCAAGCAGCGCATCCGGGCCACGGTTCGAGCCGTACTGTCCGCTGTCGTGATCGAGCGCGTTGCGTGCGGCCTGGTAGACATGGGGGCCGGGCAGAAAATTGGGCACACCGATCGAGAAGCTGATGATGTCGCGACCCGCGGCCTTCAATTGCTTGGCCTTTTCGGCAATCTGCATGATTGCGCTGGGTTTGGCGCGACTCATTCGAGTAGCGAGCTTCGGCATGGAAATCCTCGCAGGAAAAACGTGGGCAGGACAAGCGGGAAAGCCCGAAATTCTAGCACAGCGGGATGCACTGACCGAGGCAACTGACAACAATTGCATCGCGCGCGGGCAATGCATGCACAAGCCGTATCCGGCGCGCTACAGTTCCACCTCCCGTGCAATGAAAAGTGAGGAGGTTTGCATGTCCTGGTTGTGGATGTTCCTGGTCGGCCTGCTGGTCGGCATCGTTGCCAAATTCCTCATGCCCGGCAAGGATCCCGGCGGCTTCATCATCACCGGCTTGCTCGGCATCGGCGGCATGTTCGTTGGCGGCTGGCTGAGCGGCTTGATTTTTGGCACAGGCACGATTGGTGGACAGATTCAGCCAGCCGGTTTCATTGGCGGCGTTATCGGAGCCATGATCCTGCTGGCCCTCTATCGGATGTTCATTCGCAAGAAAGCCTGAGGCGGATTCCGCCTTGATCGGCATATGGTCGCCCCGCCTTGCGCGGGGCGACTTGTTTACGGGCTTGACGCTCAGCGCGCCGCGAATCCCGCTTTTTCCAGAGCCACGTTGAAGGCATCGATGCGGGCGCGCTGATTCGCCAGCAATTCCGTGGCATCGCCCTCAATCACCACCGATTCAATCGTGTCGCCGCCACGAATGGCATCGACCACCTTCTGGTCGGCAGGTCCATCGACCATGCCGAACACGGTGTGCTTGCCGTCCAGCCAGGGCGTGGCCACATGGGTGATGAAGAACTGGCTGCCGTTGGTGCCAGGGCCGGCATTGGCCATGGACAGCACGCCCGGCATGTTGTGCTTGAGGCTGGAAACGATCTCGTCTTCGAAGCGGTAGCCGGGGCCGCCGGTGCCACTGCCATGCGGACAACCACCCTGGATCATGAAATCCGGGATGACGCGATGGAAGTTCAGTCCGTTGTAATAACCACGCTGTGCCAGATTGACGAAACTTGCCACCGTCAGGGGCGTCTTGTCGGCAAAAAGATTGACCTTGATCGTGCCCTTGGATGTCTTGAACAGGGCGACGAGCGAGCTTGTTGCTGTCATGGATGAACTCCGGGTTGCGAATGGGCAAGCCTATCCGATTTCATCGTTTCCGTGGACCCTGCCCTGTCGCCGATGCATAAGCCTGCATTATTCATGAGCGGGCGCGGATGATCGCGGAGGATTTTGCGCCAAGCGCAAGGCGCGCGGAGGCGTAATGGTGGTTCCATTGGGGCGACAAGCAACGCAGCGATTGGGGCAAAAGACCCGCGAGGGCCGGCAGGAAACTGCTCCTTGCGCTTCCTGCACTCCCACCGTCCGTGGTGGTCGCGCAAGCAGGGAAACGCAGGCGGACACTTTGATGAGTCAGCAGAGTTCTGGAATGCGTCGCCATATAAAGGCATCAGGCGTTTTTCAGCGACGTTCGTGAATAATGCAGGTTAGGCCGCTTGTCATGCGCGTTTGCCGGCAATCTCACGCTGCCGCAGCAATCGGAATGCAGCAGGAATCACCAGCATCGAGAGCAGGGGCGCCGTGAGCATGCCGCCGACCATGGGCGCTGCAATCCGCTGCATTACTTCCGAGCCGACACCGGTGCCCACCAGGATGGGCAGCAATCCGGCCATGATCACCGCCACGGTCATGGCCTTGGGCCGCACACGCATCAGTGCGCCTTCGCGAATGGCGCGATCCAGCTCCGCTCTCCCGGCATGAGGATTCTGCATGAGTTCGTGTTGCCAGGCCTGGCGCAGGGTCAACATCATGATCACGCCAAACTCGGCAGCCACGCCTGCCAATGCTATGAATCCGATCAACGAGGCCACCGACACCGCGTGCCCCATCAGCCAGATCAGCCAGAGCCCGCCGATGAGCGCCAGCGGCAGACTCAACATGATCACCAGCACATCGCCCACGTTGCGGAAAATCAGATAGATCAGCAGGAAAATCAGAACCACGGTTGCCGGAACCAGTACACGCAAGCGCTCCATCGCGTGCTGCAGGTATTCGAATTGGCCCGACCAGTCGATCGTGTAGCCCACCGGAAGATCCACGCCATCGGCAATGGCCTGCTGGAGCTCCGCGACCAGCGCGGACAAATCGCTGCGTGTGGTGTTCACATGAATGTAGGTTGCCAGTTGGCCGTTTTCACTTCTCAACATTGGCGGCCCCGGTACCAGGCTGATGTCGGCGACGTCGGCGAGGGTCAGGCGCACGCCGCTTGCCGCATTGATGGGCAGCACGCGCAGTGCCGCCAGCGAATCGCGTTGCGCGCGCGCATAGCGCAGCACGATGGGATAGCGCTCGCGACCATCGATGGCTTGATCAATGGGGGCCCCACCAACCACCGTACTGACCAGCTCCTGCAGGCGTGCCTGCGTGAACCCGTAGCGCGCGGCCATCTCGGGACGGATGCGCAGGTCCACGTAGCGACCGCCAACCGCCCGCTCGGCCACCGCGGAATCGACACCGGATATCTCGCGCACTTGCTTTTCGATCTGGCTGGCGAGCCGATCCAGCACCTGGATATCCGCCCCCAGCACCTTGATGCCGATCGGACTCTTGATGCCGGTTGCCAGCATGTCGATGCGGTTGCGGATCGGGTAGACAAACAGGTTGCTGAAACCCGGCACCTTGACCGCTGCATCGAGCTCGGCCTTCAGCGCATCCATGGTCATGCCGGGCCGCCACTCGGACCTCGGCTTGAAGGTGATGGTTGTCTCGAACATGGTCATGGGTGCCGGATCGGTGGCTGAATCCGCCGCACCGGACTTGCCGAAAACGTGCGCTACCTCGGGAACGGTCTTCATCATGCGATCAGTCTGCTGAAGCAACTGCGCCGCCTTGCCCGCGGAAAGACCAGGCAGGGCGCTGGGCATGTACAGCAGCGATCCCTCATCGAGCATGGGCATGAATTCCGAACCCAGGCGACTCAGTGGCAGAAAGCCAGTGAGCAGCGCCAGACCCGCCACCAGCGTCACGCTGCGCGGAGCCCGCAATACAGCGTCCAGCAGCGGACGGTAGCCCGCGTGGATAAGGCGATTGAGCGGGTTTGCATGTTCAGCACGAATACGTCCGCGCACGAGGTATCCGATCAGCACGGGAATCACGGTGACCGACAGCCCCGCTGCCGCAGCCATCGACCATGTCTTGGTGAACGCCAGCGGCTTGAACAGTCGTCCTTCCTGTGCACCCAGCGCGAACACCGGCACAAAGGACAAGGTGACGACAAGCAGGCTGAGGAAAAGCGCGGGACCCACTTCACCTACGGCCTTGCCCACCAACTGCCAGCGCTCCTCACCCCGCAGTTGCTGGCCAGGGAATGATCGCGACCATGCTTCCAGATGCTTGTGCGTATTCTCGATCATCACCACGGCAGCATCGACCATGGCGCCAATGGCAATGGCGATTCCGCCAAGTGACATCAGGTTTGCGCTGATGCCCTGGTAATGCATGACGATGAACGCGGCGAGGATGCCGAGCGGCAAGCTGATCACGGCAACCAGCGAGGAGCGCAGGTGCCAGAGGAAAATCAGGCAGGCCAGGGCAACAACAATGAATTCCTCGATCAACTTGCCGGCGAGGTTGTCGACGGCATCGTTGATCAGTTGCGAACGATCATAGGTAGGGACGATCTCGACGCCTTCCGGCAAGCTTCGCTCAAGTTCCTTCAGCCGCGCCTTGACCGCCGCAATCGTGTCCAACGCATTCTTGCCCGAACGCATCACGATCACCCCGCCCACCACTTCGCCTTCACCGTCCAGTTCGGCGATGCCACGGCGCAGGGTTGGACCGCGATACACGCGCGCCACATCGCGCAACAGCAGCGGAGTTGCCGCGGAATTGCTGATGATCGGAATGGATTCAAAATCCTGCTGGCTGCGCAGGTAGCCTTCACTGCGAACCATCAGTTCTGCTTCGCCCTGCTCGATGGATGCTCCCCCGCTGGCACCATTGGCAGCGCGGATGGCTGCCTGCACCTGCTCGACATCGATGCCGCGTGCGGCCAGCGCTTCGGGATCGATTTCCACCTGCCACGCCGCCACCATCCCGCCAATGCTGGCAACCTCGGCAACGTCGGCAATCGTCTTCAGGCGGTAACGCAGGAACCAGTCCTGCAGGCTGCGCAGTTGGCCCAGATCATGCGTTCCGCTGCGATCCACCAGTGCGTATTCGTAGACCCAGCCCACACCGCTGGCATCGGGGCCAAGGGATGGATTGACGCCGTCAGGCAGGTTGGCACGAACCTGACTCAAGCTTTCCAGAACGCGCGAGCGTGCCCAGTAGGGATCGGTACCGTCGGCAAACAGCACGTAAACATAGGACTCGCCGAAGAACGAGTAGGCACGCACGGTGGTGGCACCAGGCACCGACATCATCGTGGTGGCAATGGGAAAAGTGAGCTGATCCTCGACGATCTGCGGCGGCTGTCCTGGCCAGCTTGTCTGCACGATGACCTGGGTGTCGGAGAGGTCGGGCAAGGCATCGAGTGGTGTGCGCAGCACCGCCACTACACCGGCAACGGCCAGGGCAAGTGCACCGGCCAGCACCAGAAACCGATTTTCCAGCGACCACCGGATCAGGCGCAGGATCATGGCTGCGGCTCCGGGTCTTCGCTGTCCTTCCTGCCATGATGCGCATGCGGGTCGGTCGGCGCGACTTTCTTGTCTTGCGAAGCAGCCTGAGCATGGCCGTCATGCGCGGAATGCCCGACAGCAGGCGCGACGTCTGGCCTCATTTCATGGTGCTGGTGATTCATCGTGTCCGCATCGACGGACGAGGACAGGCGCTCCAGCGCACCTTGCAGGCTGGCTTCCGAGTCGATCAGGAACTGACCGCTGACGACGACCCTTTCACCCCCTTGAAGCCCTTCGAGAATTTCCGTCCGGCCAGCCGCCGTGCGACCGGTGACCACGCGCACGGGGGTAAATCGTCCCGCTTCAGTCTCGATCAACACGCGATGATCATCGCCTGTTGCGATCAGCGAAGCATCGGGCACCAGCGGATGCGGCTCACCGGGGGCCCCATCGATTTCAAGTTCGGCAAACATGCCCGGCAACAGTCGATGATCCGGATTCGCCAAGACGATTCGAGCACGCAGGCTGCGTGTTGCCGGATCAAGTTCCGCAGGCAGCAATTCCAGCGTGCCGGAAAATTCCTCCCCCGGAAACGCGTTGATGCGGATACGCACAGGCGAACCATCGCGCACCCAGGCCGCCTGGGACTGCGCCAGGGCTGCTTCGACCCAGACCGTGTCCAATCCATTGATTCGCATCAGCAGCATGCCCGCCTGCACGCTCTGGCCTTCACGCACCGCAAGCTCGCTGACCACGCCATCCACGGGTGCATGCAGGGCGGTGCTGCCTTGCCCAATGCGCAGCGATTGGATCTGGGTTTCGCTCATGCCCAGTGCGCGCAGGCGATTGCGGGCAGCGGTGCGCAAGTCACGCGCATCTGCCGACTGCATGGATTGCAGGGCGAGATACTCCTGCGCCGCGGCACTCCATTGCGGTGCAATCAGATCAGCCAATAACTGGCCGCGCTTCACCCGTTCGGAATCGACTCGAACATGCAGTTTGTCGATGACCCCATCGACACGTGCGCTGACGTCGCGGGTGGCACCTTGATCCCAGGCAATGTTGCCGCTTGCATGCACGATGGCGGAGAGCCGCTCCACTTCGGCCGTTTGCGTGCGTACGCCGAGGTTCTGCAAGCTGGCCGCTGAAACGACAACGCCGCTGGCCTCGTCTTCGCCGGCATATTTCGGCACGAGGTCCATGTCCATGAATGGCGACTTGCCCGGTTTGTCGAAATGCTGCTGCGGCACCATCGGGTCATACCAATACAGAACCCGTCGCTGCTCATGCGCGGCGCTGGAATCGGCGACATGCCCGATCCGTGATCGACTGCCGAGCCAGTACGCAACGCCGGCGGTGATCACCAGCGCGACCAGCATCGTGAAGATCGTTCGCACGGTGGGGTTCATGGCTGAACCTCCTCAACCAGAAGAAATGCCAGCCCGGCCCAGCTCTGCCCCCACTCGCCAAGCAGTCGCGCATATTCGCTGCGCAGGCGGATTTCGTCGGCGCGGGCGTCGATCCAGGCTTGCAGATCCGCACCGGCGGACCACGCCGCCAGTGCCGTTGCACTGCGGTCATGACTCAGCGGAAGAATCGACTCATCGAAACGGGCGACCTTGTGGGACTGCGCCCTCCAACGCGCAATCAAGCCACGAACGGATTCGAGTTGAACAAGACGCGCATCTTCCCAAGCCGCATGCAACGCCTGCAGGTCAGCCTGGCGTGCGCGCATTCCCCGTTGCTGGCGCCCGGCCTGGAATATCGGCAAGCCGATGCCAATTTCCAGCCAAAGAACGTTGGCGGCCCCGGCGTTGCGTTTGGAGACACCGGCCGCAATGCTCCAGTCCGGCCTGCGCTCTGCGCGGGCCTCACCCAACGAAGCCACGGCCACGGCTTCACGCGAATCCCAGGATCGAAGCGCAGCGTGCTGATCCAGACGTGCCAGAAGCTCGTCGGCATCCACGGGCAGTTGCGTGAAATCCGGCAGCTCGCCCGCTTCGCGACGCGCATCATCCTGAATCCAGCGCGCAAGACCCGCTCTGGCCTGCTCGATGGCAGCGCGGGCATCGTCGATGCGGTTGTCCAGTTCAAGTTCCGCTGCGCGCGCAGCCAGGGCATCGCTCACACTTGCGCTGCCGCCGCGCACGCGGGCCTTCAAGGTCGCGGCAACCAGGTCGGCCTGCGAACGCAACTCAAGCAGCAACGCGTGTTCGCGCTGTGCCGCCCACAGGGCGATCCAGGCATCCGCGCTTGCACGCCGGATTTCCACCGCACTGACGGCCCTGTCGGTAGCGGCTTGCGCCTGCAAGGCCAGGGCCGAATCGCGACGCGCGTTGCGCTTGGCCCGGGAAGGAAAAGCCTGACTCAGGCCGATGCTGCGCATGGTCATCTCGTCATCGGACAGCGAGAATGCGTCGCTGCCGCTGATCGGCACGCTCTCGACACCGAAAGTCAGCATGGGATCGGGCAATTGGTCGGCACGACCAACCTCCTCGATGGCTGCCTCGATGCGGGCATTCCCGGCCTTGAGCAGGTCAGCCCTTTCGACGGCCAGCACCGTGGCCTCCTTCAAGCCGAGTGGGGAAGCACCGCCTGGCATGTCGGCAATCGCAAAGCCCTGGGCCAGACAGCCAGCCAGACCCAGCGCGCAAGCAGCACGCGTGCGCACGGATGCAAAGGTGAATGATGGGATGAACATGTTGCCTCCACGCCAAACAGGAAAACGCCCCCGAACTTCGGGAGTCGAGTCATGCGGGACGAGAGGCTAGATTTGCAGGCTGCAGTAGCGAAGCCGCAGGGGAGGATCCGAGCGTTGGACTGCCGGCAGGCTTGCGGGCAGCAGAGGTTCGGGCACGCGCTTGAAATCCGGAGAATGGATGGGTGCCAGCATGGCCAAGATGGGAGGCCATTTGTTTTCCGGGGTGACCAAGGGCTCGGGCGTGCAATGCGCCTTGCACAGAGTGGGTGAGGCCTTGGCAAGCGGCATCCCTGCGCAGTCGTGCCCGGGTGCCTGGGCCTGCGCCTGCATGTCGTCCGGCATGCAGGGCGCCATCGCCACCGCCACCTGCTGGAATAGAAGGCAGAACACCGCAACGATGGCAAAAATCTGGCGCATGCCCGGCATGGTAGGGGAAAAACCCCGCCCGATCTTGACCCGGATCAAGCCGCTCGCCCGCCGGTCCAATGTGACCGCCCTGCGCAGGCTGCCCACGTCTCCGGTTGCACATCACGAAAAATGCAGCATGACACTGAAAACACAGGCATAATGTCCGGCTGCCGTTGATCCGGCTCCCGACTTCCCTTCCCAGCGACGACCCATTGCGAGGTCGCCCGATACCCTGCATGTCCATCGAAAACCTCCGCAACATCGCCATCGTCGCCCATGTCGATCATGGCAAGACCACCCTGGTCGACTGCCTGCTCAAGCAATCCGGCACTTTCAGCGAGCGCACCGTGCTGGCCGAGCGGGTCATGGATTCCAACGACCAGGAAAAGGAACGCGGCATCACCATCCTGTCCAAGAACACCGCGATCACCTGGCAGGGCAACCGCATCAACATCGTCGATACGCCGGGCCACGCCGACTTCGGTGGCGAAGTGGAGCGCGTGCTGTCGATGGTCGACACCGTGCTGATCCTGGTCGATGCCATGGACGGTCCCATGCCGCAGACCCGCTTCGTCACCCAGAAGGCATTCCAGATGGGTTTCAAGCCCATCGTGGTGATCAACAAGGTGGACCGCCCCGGTGCGCGTCCGGATTGGGTGCTCAATGCCACCTTCGATTTGTTTGACCGCCTGGGCGCAACCGACGAGCAGCTCGACTTTCCGGTGGTCTATGCCTCTGCCCTGCATGGCTACGCCGGGCTGGATGCAGACGTGCGCTCAGGGGACATGACGCCGCTTTACGAAGCGATCATGAAGCACGTCTCGCCACCGCAGGTTGATCCCGAAGGTGCATTCCAGATGCGCATCAGCCAGCTCGACTACAGCAACTATGTGGGTTTGATCGGCATCGGTCGCATCCAGCGCGGCAAGATCCGCACCAACATGCCGGTTGCGGTGATCGATCGCGAAGGCAAGAAGCGCAATGCCAAGGTTTTGCAGGTGCTCGGCTTCATGGGCCTTGAACGGCGCGAAGTGGGTGAAGCCGAAGCCGGCGACATCATCGCCATCAACGGCATCGAAGGACTCGGCATCTCCGACACGATCTGCGCGCCGGATGTGCCCGAGCAATTGCCGGTGCTGCACGTTGACGAGCCCACAATCAGCATGACCTTCCAGGTCAACAACTCGCCATTTGCCGGCAACAAGGACCACAGCGGCGGCAAGTTCCTGACCAGTCGCCAGATCCGCGACCGCCTGTTGCGCGAGACCCTGCACAACGTGGCGATGAAGATGGAAGAAACCGAGGACCCGGACAAGTTCAAGGTTTCCGGGCGCGGCGAGCTGCATCTGTCGGTACTGATCGAAACCATGCGCCGCGAGGGTTATGAACTCGCCGTCTCGCGCCCCGAAGTCATCATCAAGACGATCGATGGCGTGGCCAGTGAACCGATTGAGCAACTGGTCGTCGATATGGAAGAAGCCTATCAGGGTGGCGTGATGGAGCGCCTCGGCACGCGTCGTGGCCAGCTCACCAACATGGAACCGGATGGCAAGGGCCGGGTGCGCCTTGAGTACATGATTCCGGCACGCGGCCTGATCGGTTTCCAGACCGAGTTCCGCACCATCACCGCCGGTACCGGCCTCATGTTCCACGTGTTCGACCACTACGGCCCGAAGGCCGAAGGCGCCATCGCCAAGCGTCCGAATGGCGTGATGATTTCCAATGGCCAGGGCCAGGCCCCTGCCTATGCGCTGGTCGGTTTGCAGGAACGTGGTCGCCTGCTGGTCAGCGAAGGCGACGAAATCTACGAAGGCCAACTGGTCGGCATCCATGCCAAGGACAACGACCTCACCGTCAACGCCCTGCGCGCCAAGCAACTCACCAACATCCGCGCTGCCGGCAAGGATGACAACGTGCAACTCACGCCACCGGTGAAGATGTCGCTGGAGCAGGCTTTGGAGTTCATCGAGGAAGATGAGCTGGTCGAGGTCACGCCCAAGGCGATTCGCCTGCGCAAGAAGTTCCTGACCGAAAGCGATCGCAAGCGCGCCTCGCGCGCCGCCTGAGCATCCGGTGGCCAATCCAGTTCTGCTTTCCTGGAGTGGCGGCAAGGACAGCTTGATGGCGCTGGATCGGCTGCTGGCCGATCCAGAAGCCGATGTCGTTGGATTGCTCAGCACGCTCGATCACGCCACGGACCGTGTGGCAATCCACGAAGTACGCGGAGAGCTGATACGTGCACAGGCGCATGCACTCGACTTGCCACTGGTCGAGATGGCCGTGGACTGGCCCGCCTCCAACACGGCCTACCTGGGCGCATTGGCAAAGGCCTTGCGCACCGCTGAAGAGAGATTCCCAGGCCTCAGGCAACTGGCCTTCGGTGACCTGCATCTGCAGGACCTGCGCCAGTGGCGGGAAGCCGAGCTGGACAAGCTGGGCTGGGTGGCGGATTTCCCCTTGTGGAAATCGAATGCCACGGACTTGATTGTCGAATTTGACCGGCGTGGCCATTGCGCCCTGGTGGTCAGCGTGGACCTTGAACAAGTCGACGAATCGGTCTGCGGGCTCGATTACGATGCCGCGTTTCGCGCGAACCTGCCGGTTGGCGTAGATCGCTGCGGCGAGAACGGCGAGTTCCACACCTTTTGCCACGCCAGTCCGCTGTTCAAGCAACCCATAGCCTTCAGGCGCGGCACCATGGCAACCCGCAGCGAACGCTTCCGTTACCTTGATCTTGAATTCGCGTCAGGCTGAAGCCTGATTTGCATGGTGCCGACGGTTGTGGGTCGGGTTTCAACCCGACGTTGTGGCAAGTTGAAGATTGCGTGTCGGGCTGAAGCCCGACCTACAGAATGCGGACGGTTGTGGGTCGGGTTTCAACCCGACGCTGTGGCAAGTTGAAGATTCCTTGTCGGGCTGAAGCCCGACCTACGACCGACCTACCACCGACCACAACCGACTACAACCGACCTGCAAACGATCTGGCGCGCAGGTGTCTCAGATCAGCTTGATCTCGCGCAGGCGCTCAAGCAAATATTCGTGCGCGGTGATCGGCACGGGATAGCGGCTCGGGTTGTCCACGCTGATGCAGGAAGGCAGCACGTCCAGCAGCACATCCGGGTTCGGATGCAGGAAGAACGGCACCGAATAGCGTGGCTTGCGCGCGTTGTCGTTGCGCGGATTGACCACGCGATGGGTAGTCGAGGGATAGACATGATTGGTCAGGCGCTGCAGCATGTCGCCGATATTGACCACGATGGCGTCACCTTCGGTGGTGATCGGCAACCAATTGCCTTCGCGAGTCAACACTTCCAGGCCTTCCGCACTGGCTCCCACCAGCAGGGTGATGAAGTTGATGTCTTCATGCGCACCGGCGCGCACATTGGGAATGTCCACTGCCGTGATCGGTGGATAATGAATCGGACGCAGGATCGAATTGCCGAAGTTGACCTTGTCCTCGAAGAAGTTTTCGGGCAGGTCGATGTGCAAGGCGAGTGCGCGCAGCACGCGCGCACCGAGTGAATCCAGCGCTTCGTAAAGTCCGTAGCCGAATTGCCTGAAACCCTCGACTTCGCGTGGCCAGACATTGGGCGCCATTACGTCGGCATACTTCGAGCCAGAAGGCAGTTCGCGCCCGATGTGCCAGAACTCCTTGAGATCCGGGTATTTGGAATCCTTGGCGGTCTCGATGCCGAACGGCGTGTAACCGCGCGCGCCGCCGGTACCGGCCTGGTGATACTGCATCTTGGTTTCGGTAGGCAGCGCAAAGAAACGCTGGAACACATCGTAGGCCGCATCGATGTCGGCCTTGGGAATACCGTGTCCGCTGATGCAACAAAAACCGAACTCGCGGTAGGCCGCGCCGATTTCGGCGACAAATCCGCTGCGGTCTGATTCGTAACGGCGGATATCGAGGGTGGGTACGCGCTTCATCTTGGTGTCCTGCGGCGGGCCTGAGCGGGGCGAATGATTTCAAAGTGTCGCCAGCACCTTGGCGACATCAAGCGGAGTCTTCCACAAACCGTCAGGAAACGCGCGTCTGGGCTGCGCGAACCGCTGCGGCAAGTTGTTCCACAAGGCGGGCGACGGCATCCGCATCGTTGTGCTCAACGGTCACCCGCACCAGGGGCTCGGTGCCGGAAGGACGAAGCACCACGCGCCCCTGTCCCGCCAGCTCCGCTTCCACGGCCGCAAGCACGGTTTGCACTTCGGCGTCTGCAATCAAGCCGGCACCGCCTTCGGCGCGGATATTCACCGTGGTCTGCGGCACCTTCTGCATGCCGGAAACCGAATCGGCGAGGCTGGCGCCGTTTCGGGCCAATGCTTCGAGCACCTGCAGGGCGCTGACGATGGCATCGCCCGTGGAAACGCGGTCCAGACACAGGATGTGGCCGGAGGTTTCGCCACCGAGCACGCCCTCCTGTTCGCGCAGCGCCTGCATCACGTAGCGATCGCCCACCTTGGTGCGCAGGAACGGCACACCGAGTTCACGCATGGCACGCTCAAGTCCAAAATTGCTCATCAGGGTGCCAACCAAAGGCCCGCGCAATCGACCTTGTGCGTGCCAGTCCATCGCCAGGAGGTAAAGCAATTCGTCCCCATCGACCAGGCGGCCGTTGGCATCGACCATTTGCAGCCTGTCGCCATCACCATCGAAGGCGATGCCGAGGTCTGCGCCCGACTCGACGACCGTGCGCCTCAATTGTTCCGGATGGGTGGAACCGCAATCGCGATTGATGTTGAGTCCGTCGGGCTTGTTGCCAATGGCGGTCACCCGCGCACCCAGTTCGCTGAACATCTTGGGCGCGATCTGATAGGTGGCGCCATGCGCGCAATCCAGCACCAGATGTACGCCGTGCAGGTTGAACGCACGCGATACCGTGGACTTGCAGAATTCCAGATAGCGTGCCGAGGCATCGTCGATGCGCATGGCCTTGCCGATAGCCTGCGAGCCAACCGTGGTGAAATCCGCGTCGAGCTCGGCCTCGATGGCGAGTTCGACTTCATCATCGAGCTTCTCGCCGATCGCCGAGAAGAACTTGATGCCGTTGTCCTGGTGCGGATTGTGCGAGGCGCTGATCACGATACCGGCATCGGCACGCATCGAGCGCGTCAGATAGGCAACCCCCGGGGTCGGCATGGGTCCGAGCAGGCGCACTTCCGCACCCGCCGCGAGCAAACCGGCTTCCAGCGCCGACTCGAACATGTATCCGGAAATGCGCGTGTCCTTTCCGATCAGGACGACGGGTCGATCACCGCTGCGCCGCAACACCGCACCGGCAGCGCGCCCCAGTTTCAGCATGAATTCGGCGGTGATCGGCCAGCTACCGACCTGTCCGCGGATGCCGTCGGTGCCGAAGTAGCGGCGTCCGCTCATGGGCGGCCGCCTGGGATTCGGGATTCGGAATTCGGGATTCGATGTGAGTACCGGTACCGTGACGTGAAGTCCGGGGCTTGCACAGAGACGCTCTGGCAAATCCCCAATCCCCAATCCCCGATCCCGGCTCCCATCAATCACCCATCTGTTTCTGGCGATGCTCCCAGCGTTCCTGGGCATCCAGGCACAGGGTTGCGATGGGTCTTGCGTCGAGACGATCAAGGCCGATGTCCTCGTCGGTTTCCTCGCAGAATCCGTAGGCACCTTCCTCGATGCGCTTGAGCGCCTTGTCGATCTTTGAAATCAGCTTGCGGTAGCGGTCACGCGTGCGCAGTTCCAGCGAGTTCTCGGTTTCGCGGGTGGCGCGCTCGGCTTCGTCGCCCACATCTCGCACTTCGTCACGCAGGTTCTCGATGGTCTGTTTGGATTCCTCGACCAGATCCTCGCGCCAGCGCTGCAACTTGCGGCGGAAATACTCGAGGTGACGCGGATTCATGTACTCCTCTTTCACCGATGGCTTGTAGCCCTTCGGCAAATCGATTACCACATTGGTGGGCAGGGAATAACGACCGTCCTGCATGGTTGCGCCTTCTTCCTGCTTTTCCGGACGGACTGCGCGCGCTTTGTTGCCTGCGCTTGCCTTTGCGGGGGCAGGCGCGGATCGAATGGTTTCTTGCACGGATACCTGTTTCTTGACTGTGGGTGGTGGGGCCACGGACGCCTTGCGCGTGGACGCGCTGGCGACGGGTTTGGCCGCTGTTTTTGCCGCCTTGACCGGTTTTGCGGCCGGTTTGGCAGCAGGCTTGGCCGGACGCGCAGCCTTGACGGGCTTGGCTGCCTTTGCCAGCTTCTTGCTGATGAGCGGCTTGGCCGGCTTTTGCGCTTTTGCCGGCTTGGCCGACTTGCCTGCGACAGGCTTCTTCTTCACGACAGGCTTCTTTGCGGGCGCAGGCTTGGCCTTGCCAACCGGTTTTGCCTTGGCGGCTTTTGCGGCAGGCTTTGCCTTCGCCTTGGCTACGGTCTTGCCACGCGCAGCAGACTTCGCTGACGCACTTGCGGCTTTGGATTTGCTCATTTTCTTTGCCATGTTCGCC
>SHNG01000012.1 GCA_004295005.1 Gammaproteobacteria bacterium | reverse complement strand
AAACCGCTTCGCCAACCACGCTTGGCAAGGAGATTGCCAATGTCGTTGCCCGGCTCGAACGCCAGCGCCGACAGATAGCCGCAGTGGAGCTGAGCGGCAAGATCAATGGCGCCGTCGGCAACTACAACGCCCATTGCGTGAGCTATCCGGAAGTGGACTGGCCGAATTTCGCGCAAGGCTTTGTCGAATCGCTGGGCCTGGTATTCAATCCCTACACCACGCAGATCGAGCCGCACGATTGCGTGGCTGAAATCGGCGATGCACTGCGTCGCGCCAACACCGTGCTGATCGATCTGGCCCGAGACATCTGGGGTTACATCTCACTGGGCTATTTCAGGCAGACCCTCAAAGCAGGCGAAGTCGGCTCCTCGACCATGCCGCACAAGGTCAATCCCATCGATTTCGAGAATGCCGAGGGCAATCTCGGCCTGGCCAATGCCCTGTTCGAACATTTCAGCGCGAAGCTACCGATCAGCCGCTGGCAACGCGACCTCACCGATTCCACCGTGTTGCGCGCACTCGGCACTGCATTTGGGCACACCCTGATCGCCCTTGATTCTTTGGCGCGTGGCCTCGACAAGCTGAGCGTCAATCCGGAGCGACTGGCCGCGGATCCTGATGCAAGCTGGGAAGTGCTGGCCGAAGCCGTGCAAACGGTGATGCGCCGTTACGGGTTACCCGAACCCTACGAGCAACTCAAGGCGCTGACCCGCGGCCAGGGCATCAGTCGCGAAGCCTTGAGCGCCTTCATCAAGACCCTGGACCTGCCTGGGGATGCCAGGCAGCGCCTGCTCGACCTGGCGCCCGCTGGATACATCGGTCTCGCCGAATCGTTGGCAAGGAAGAAATGACTGCTTCCTCCAGCCTAGGCAGACAAATCGCTGAAGTCACCGAGGCGCTCGGCAATGCGGGCATACCGTGCGCGCTGATCGGTGGTCTTGCCCTCGCTTCCTACCAGGTTGTGCGTGCTACCCAGGATGTTGACCTGCTCGCCCCACTGGACATGTCGGAAACGATCGACGGGATGCTGATACAGCTTGGTTACCGTTGCCTGCATCGCGACACCAATGCCGGCAACTATGTTCGCAACAGGGAACGCGTGGACTTCCTGTATGCAAGTCGGCCCATTGCTTTGCGACTGCTGCGCAACGCCAGACAGATCACCACCGCCCTGGGTCCGCTGTGCGTAGTCAGCGCAGAAGGGCTGATCGGCTTCAAGCTGCAAGGCTGGGTGAACGACGCGCGAAGGACCCAGGACCTTGAAGACATCAAGGCCTTGTTGCGCGCCAATCGTTCGCAACTGGATATGAACGAGGTTCGCGAGTACTTTCGACTGTTCGACAAGGAATATCTGCTCGATGAACTTCTCTGCCATCTCCCCTGAGCAACCCATTGCCAATGGCGCTGGCCTCAGCGTGCCTGCGGCCCCAGATGAAGACCCCTACCACACGCTGGATGATCTGATGGTGGTGATCGAGGCTTTGTGCCCCGAATGGCCGGAACGGGGAGCATTCGTGGATTCCGGAAAAATGTTGCTGTAACCGGCACGCGTCGGTTCGGTTGCCCGGCAAGGTGAATTTCGGATGAGCGCCCAACACACGGCAAGGTTTCCCATCGAAACGCGGGCCACGCCCGGCAAAATGCTCGGTATGTCGCCAACGGCATTCCTGCGCGACTACTGGCAGCAACGGCCCTTGCTGATACGCGGTGCGTTTGCGGATTTCATCGATCCCCTGCAACCGGATGATCTTGGCGGGTTGGCCTGCGAGGAACTCGCCCTTGCCCGCATCGTCAGCCACGATCCGCGCGCTGATCGCTGGACCCTGCGCAATGGACCGTTCGTGGAGGAAGATTTTGCGAAGTTGCCCCCATCGCATTGGACCTTGCTGGTCCAGGATGTGGACAAGTGGGATGCGGATGTCGCCGCCTTGCTCGGGCACTTTGCGTTCATTCCCTCGTGGCGCATTGATGATGTGATGGTCAGCTATGCAGAACGCGGCGGCACGGTCGGCGCGCATGTCGACCAGTACGACGTGTTCCTGATCCAGGGCATGGGCCGCAGGCGCTGGCAGATCGATGCAAATCCGCGATCACCCAAGGCATTCCGCGACGACGTGGAGTTGAAGCTGCTGCGCGAATTCACGCCCTCGCATGACTGGATTCTGCATCCCGGCGACATGCTGTACCTGCCGCCCGGCATTGCCCATTACGGTGTGGCGGAAGACCCGTGCCTGACCTACTCGGTGGGCATGCGCGCACCTGCCATGGCTGAAATGCTCGCCGATTTCTCGGGATTCCTGGCCGAGCGCATGGGCGAGGACCAGCGCTATTCCGATGCCGGCATGACGGCGGCACGCCGGACTGGAGAGATTGACGATACGGCAATTGAAACGGTCGAACAGGCGCTCACACATTCGTTGACGCTTGAGCCGTCGTTGCTGCGTCGTTGGTGGGGCTGCTTCATCACCCGCTATCGCATGGCGCATGAGATCCAGCCACGGCCGAAACCCGTGGGTCAAGCGCAGTTCGTCAAACAAATCGAATCCGGGAGCAGCTTGTTGTTCAACCCGTGGACACGCCTGGCCTGGTCGAAACAAGGTCGCGGCGCAATCCTGTTTGTGGCTGGAGAATCCCTCGCCTGTCCACGCCCGCTGGCAACGCGTCTGTGCCAGCGCCAGCCGTTGGTGTCGGCGGAACTGCTTGCGCTGGAAAACGAAGGCCTTGAGCTGTTGCGTGCGTTGTTCAATGCTGGGCACCTTGCCTTTCAACGCTCCCGGAAACACCATGATCCCTGATGATTTCAGCGTGGAACCGGCAACCTGGTCGGCAGACCAGGCCGATTTGCAATCGGTCCGGCACGCCGTGTTCGTGATTGAACAGGCCGTGCCCGAAGACGAGGAATGGGACGCCCTGGATGCCCACTCACTGCATGTGATCGCGCGTGATGGCCAGCGCCGCCCGATTGGCACGGGCCGCCTCACCCCCGAAGGCAAGATCGGGCGCATGGCGGTGGTGAGCGAATGGCGTGGACGTGGCGTCGGCGAAGCCGTGCTGCGCGTACTGTTGGAAGCGGCAGCCCAGCGGCATCTCAAGAAAGTCGAGATCCACGCGCAAACGCACGCACTCGGGTTTTACGAAAAGGCAGGATTCGAAGCGTATGGAGAGGAATTCGACGAGTGCGGCATTGCCCATCGCCACATGCGCATCGACATCCAGGCCGTCGACCCGCCTCCACCGGCACGCGTGACCGACCGGCAGGCCCGGGCCCTGGCAAGCCAGGATCGCGAGTCGCTGATTGCCGCGATGATCGAGGTTGCCAGCGGCGCACGCCGTGAGCTCTGCATCATGGTTCGCGAGCTCGACAACGAACTTTTTGACCGCCACGAGTTGCTTGACGCCATCCGCCAACTGGCGATTTCCGGCCCACATGTGCAGATCCGCGTGCTGGTGCGCGAAGCGCTGCGCAGCCAGTCCGATGCCATTCGCCTGGTTGATCTCGGCCAGCGCCTGTCCAGCGTGTTTGCATTTCGCACACCGGTCGAGGAGATCGATCGCCAGTACCCGGGCAGCTTTGTGGTCAATGACCGCGGCGGCTGGTTCGAACGGCCCCTGGCCAGCCGATTCGAGGGTGAGGGCAGCACCTATGCACCGGGTCGGGCTGCACAATTGCTGGCGAGTTTCAGCGCCATCTGGGAGCGCAGCGAAACCTGCGCGGAAATGCGCCGCCTGGATATCTGAATCGACCCTTTCCGACGCTGTCGCAGCAAGCGGAAACCGCTGCCGCAATGCAGCAATAAGCGACGCCAGCGGCTATACTGGCCGCTTCGCGCCAACGGCCAACCTGTGGACTGCGGTTGCCCAGCCGTGCAAGGCCCGATACCCGATTTCCGACCCTTTCGCCCAGACGGTGCCAGCGTGACATCCTCGACCCTATTGCAGCAGTTCCAGGCCACCTCTGCCCTTGCGGGCGGCAATGCGGCATTCCTCGAGGCAATGTACGAAACCTGGCTGTCCGACCCATCGGCCGTTCCCGCCGAATGGAGCGCGTACTTCGCCGGGATTGCACCCAAGGCCCCAGCCGAAGTGGCGCACAGCGAGGCCATAGCCCGCATTGAAGCGGCACAGCGCCAGCAGCCGGGTCGTTCCGCGGCGACTTCGCCGGTGGACAACGTGGAAGCGCAAAAACAAGCCGGCGTGCTCAAGCTGGTGACCGCCTACCGCTCACGCGGACACCTCGCGGCACAGCTCGATCCGCTCAACCTGGCCGCAACCTACGACGAAGAGAAGTTGAAGGCACTCGGCTTGCTGCCAAGGCCAGCCGCGCCGGACCTGGAACTGGCTTCGCATGGTCTGTCCAATGCCGACCTCGATACCGAATTCAACACCGGCTCGCTGTCTGGCCCGAAGCGACTCAAGCTGCGCGACCTGCTCGGCCTGCTCAAGGCCACTTATGCCGGCAGCATCGGTGCCGAATTCATGCACATTCCGGACGCCCAGCAACGCCAATGGGTCCATGAACAACTGGAGCGGGCGGGCGGCAAATTCGGATTGGGCAACGAGGACAAGATCCGTCTGCTCGGCAAGCTGACCCAGGCCGATGGCCTCGAGCGTTACCTGCACACCAAGTACGTGGGCCAGAAGCGATTTGGCCTGGAAGGTGGCGACAGCCTGATTCCGCTGCTGGATGAAATGTTGCGCCGGGGTGGCAGCGACGGCCTCAAGGACATGGTCATCGGCATGGCCCATCGTGGTCGGCTCAATGTGCTGGTCAACATCCTCGGCAAGCCGCCGGCCAAGCTGTTCGACGAATTCGAGGGGCGCTTCGACCACCTCGACGATCCGACGCGCTCGGGAGACGTGAAGTACCACATGGGGTTCAGCGCCAATGTGCGCACCCCGGGCAACACCGTTCACGTGGTGCTGGCCTTCAATCCCTCGCATCTGGAAATCGTCGACCCGGTCGTGGCCGGCTCCGTGCGTGCGCGCCAGACCCGTCGCGGTGACGACAAGCGCGAGCAGGTGGTTCCGGTTCTGATCCACGGCGACGCCGCCTTCACTGGCCAGGGCGTGGTCATGGAATTGTTCAACATGTCGCAGGCCAATGGGTTTTGCGTCGGTGGCACCATCCATGTGGTGGTCAACAATCAGGTCGGTTTCACCATTTCCAATCCGCATGATGCACGTTCGACGCTGTACTGCACGGATGTGGCAAAGATGGTGAATGCGCCGGTCTTCCATGTGAATGGCGACGATCCGGAGGCAGTCCTGTTCGTGGCCCGTCTTGCCTACGATTTCCGCCAGAAGTTCAAGCGTGATGTCGTCATCGACCTGGTCTGCTACCGCCGACACGGTCACAACGAGGCCGACGAGCCAGCGGCTACGCAACCGCTGATGTACCAGGTGATCCGCTCGCGTCTGCCCGTGCGCGAGATCTACAGCGAACGCCTGGTTGCCGAATCCGTTGTTTCCAGGGAGCAATCCACGGCCATGGCCGATGGCTACCGCAAGCTGCTCGAAGCGGGCGCACCCATTCCCGGCGTGGATGCCGACTACCACGACAAGCTCGGCGTCGACTGGAGCCGTCACCTCGCCAATGACATCTTCGAGATTGTCGATACCGGCGTGGAGCGCAAGCGCCTGGCGTCGATTGCGGCAAGCGTGTTCAAGGTGCCCGATGCCATCACCCTGCATCCGCGTGTGGCCAAGATTTATGCCGATCGCGAAAGGATGAGCGCAGGCGAACTCGCGCTTGACTGGGGCTACGCGGAAAACCTCGCCTACGCCAGCCTGATTGCGGAGGGCAGCAACCTGCGCCTGGTCGGACAGGATGCCGGTCGCGGCACCTTCTTCCATCGCCACGCGGTGATGCACGACCAGAACAGCGGTTCACGCCACCTGCCCCTGCAAACCATCCGCGCGGATGCATCTGTTGAAGTGATCGACTCGCTGCTCAGCGAGGAATCGGTCATGGCCTTCGAGTACGGCTATGCCACCGCCAAGCCGGAAACCCTGGTGATCTGGGAAGCCCAGTTCGGCGATTTCGCCAACGGCGCCCAGGTGGTCATTGACCAATTCATCTCATCGGGCGAGGCCAAGTGGGGACGTCTGTGCGGGATCGTATTGCTGCTGCCGCACGGCTATGAAGGCCAGGGCCCGGAACATTCCTCGGCACGCCTGGAACGTTATCTGCAATTGTGCGCAATGGAAAACATGCAGGTGTGCGTACCCACCACGCCCGCACAGATGTTCCACATGCTGCGCCGGCAGATGCTGCGCGCCTGCCGCAAGCCGCTGGTGGTGATGACGCCGAAGTCCCTGTTGCGCCACAAGCTGGCCGTATCATCGCTCGACGATCTGGCCACGGGTCGATTCCAGTTGGTCATCCCCGACTCGACTGCAGCCGCCCCAGCCAGGGTCAAGCGCGTCGTGCTGTGCTCGGGCAAGGTTTACTTCGACCTGATCGAGGATGCCGCCAAGCGCAAGGCCAACGATGTGGCCATCGTCCGCGTCGAACAGCTTTACCCGTTCCCGCGCACCGAGCTGAAGGGAGAACTGGACCGCTTCCCTGCCGCCAGGGAAATCATCTGGTGCCAGGAAGAACCCATGAACCAGGGTGCGTGGTACCAGATCAAGCATCACCTGCAGGCCGTCACGAGCAGCAAGCAGATCGTTGCCTACGCTGGGCGTACGCGCTCGCCTGCCCCCGCCTGTGGCCACATGGCGCGCCACCTGGCCGAACAGGCGGCGCTTGTCGAGCAGGCGCTGGTCTCACCGATCAGCAGCGATTACGCTCACGAATGATCCACTGAACCATCCTTTCACCCGAATCGCATCGACGCCGCATCAGGACACCCTCCATGAGCCTTGAGATCAAAGTTCCGGTTCTCCCCGAATCCGTCTCCGACGCAACCATTGCGACCTGGCACAAGAAGCCCGGTGACGCGGTCAAGCGCGATGAAAACCTGGTCGATCTGGAAACCGACAAGGTCGTGCTCGAAGTACCCGCGCCTGCCGATGGCGTACTCAAGTCGATCAATGCCGAAACCGGCGCCACGGTGACCAGCGGTGCGATCCTCGGCGTGATCGAGGAAGGTGCGGCGGCAAGCACGACGGTTGCGGCGAAACCCGCAACGCCCGCAGCCAGCGCAAAACCCGCAGACAAGCCCGCCGCAGCAGCCCCGACAGCTTCCGTGAACGAACTCTCACCGGCTGGTCGTCGCGTGGCTGTCGAAGAGAATATCGACCCGAGCCAGGTCAGCGCCACCGGGCGCGGCGGTCGGGTGACCAAGGAGGACCTGGTCAACTTTGCAAAAGCGCCGACATCGGCTCCGGCCAAGGCTTCCGCAGCGGCGACGCCGGGCAGTCGTCCGCAGGAACGCGTGCCGATGACGCGCATGCGCGCCAAGATTGCCGAACGCCTGATGCAGTCGAAGAACTCGATTGCCATGCTGACATCGTTCAACGAGATCAACCTGGCCAAGGTTGCGCAGATGCGCAAGCAATTGGGCGAGCAGTTCGAAAAGACCCACGGCATCAAGCTTGGCTACATGAGCTTCTTCGTCAAGGCCGCCGCAGAAGCGCTCAAGCGCCATCCGGTGGTGAACGCCTCGGTGGATGGCAATGACGTGATCTACCACGGTTACCAGGACATCTCGGTGGCCGTCTCCACCGATCGCGGCCTGGTCACTCCGGTGCTGCGCGATGTGCAGGACATGAGCTTCGCCGACATCGAGCGCGCCATCATGGATTTCGCCAAGCGCTCGCGCGAAGGTGGCCTGACCATCGAGGAGCTGCAAGGCGGCACTTTCACCGTCACCAACGGCGGCACCTTCGGTTCGCTGTTTTCCACCCCGATCGTCAACCCACCGCAGAGCGCGATCCTCGGCATGCATACGATCAAGGAACGTGCCGTGGTCGAGGATGGCCAGATTGTCGCCGCACCAATGATGTACGTCGCCATCAGCTACGACCACCGCATCATCGACGGCAAGGACGCGGTGCTGTTCCTGGTTGACATCAAGAACCAGCTTGAGAATCCGCACCGCATGCTGCTCGGCCTTTAAGCCGGGATTCGGGATTCGAGAATCGGGACTGGCAAGAGCGGAACTTCCGCTTGCACCAACCATCGCTGCTTCGAGTCCCCTATCCCAAATCCCGAATCCCGAATCCCGTGAGTGAATAGCATGAGCGAACAATTCGACGTCATCGTCATCGGTGCAGGCCCGGCGGGCTATGTGGCTGCAATTCGCGCCGCGCAACTGGGCATGAAGACAGCCTGCATCGACAGCTTCATCGGCAAGGACGGCAAGCCGGCGCTCGGTGGAACCTGCCTCAACGTGGGCTGCATCCCGTCCAAGGCCTTGCTCGATTCCTCACGGCAGTTCCACAACCTGCTGCATGGGTTCGAATCGCACGGCATCACTGCCAGGGATGCAAAGATCGATGTCGGCACCATGGTTGGGCGCAAGGACAAGATCGTCAAGCAGTTCACTGGCGGCATCACTGCGCTGTTCAAGGCCAACAAGGTCACGGCCATCGCCGGATTCGCCACGCTCAAGGCCAATCGCGTCGTCTCAGTCAGGGATGCCGATGGCAAGCAATCCGAACACACCGCTACCAATGTGATCCTGGCCACCGGTTCGGTGCCGATCGAACTGCCGTTTGCGAAGTTCGACGGCAAGCACATTGTCGACAACGCCGGCGCGCTGGATTTCAGCGAAGTGCCCAAGCGCCTGGGCGTGATCGGTGCCGGCGTGATCGGCCTGGAACTGGGTAGTGTATGGAAGCGTCTGGGCGCGGAAGTCACCATCCTCGAAGCACTGCCGGATTTCCTTGCTGCCGCCGATTCCGATGTCGCCAAGGTTGCTGCGCGCGAATTCAAGAAGCAGGGGCTCGACATCCGCTTGGGCGCAAAACTCAACAAGGCGGAGATCGGCAAGAACGGCATCACCCTGGGTTACAGCGACGCCAAGGGCGAACAGAGCCTCGTGGTGGACAAGCTGCTGGTTGCAGTGGGTCGACGTGCCGCCACCCAAGGCGTGCTGGCGGAAGGCAGCGGTGTCAAACTCGATGATCGTGGTCGCATCGAGGTCGATGTGCACAACTGGACCGGCGTCGAAGGCGTGTGGGCGGTGGGCGATTGCGTGCGTGGCCCCATGCTCGCACACAAGGGTTCCGAGGAAGGTATCGCGGTTGCCGAGACAATTGCAGGCAAGGCCGGCCACGTGAATCTGGATACCGTGCCCTGGGTGATCTACACCGAGCCGGAAATTGCCTGGGTCGGCCAGACCGAAGCGCAGGTGAAGGAATCCGGAGTTGCCTACAAGACCGGATCGTTCCCGTTTGCGGCCATCGGTCGCGCCGTGGCGATGAACGAAACCGCCGGCCATGTGAAGATCATTGCCGATGCCAATACCGATCGGATACTTGGCGTGCACATGGTAGGTCCGCTGGTTTCCGAACTCATTTCCGAAGCCGTGGTGGCCATGGAGTTCAAGGGCAGCGCGGAAGATCTGGCGCGCATCGTGCACGCGCATCCGACCCTGAGCGAAGCCGTACATGAGGCGGCACTCGCGGTCGACAAGCGCGCAATCCACAAGGCAAATTGAGTCCAGGATGGACTCATCCCGGACAGGCCATGGATGGCCGATGATCCGGGATCCAGTAACTTTCGGACTCATCCCGCACAGGCCATGGATGGCCGATGATCCGGGATCCAGTAACTTTCGGACTCATCCCGCACAGGCCATGGTTGGCCGATGATCCGGGATCCAGTAACTTTCGGACTCATCCCGCACAGGCCATGGTTGGCCGATGATCCGGGATCCAGTAACTTTCGGACTCATCCCCGCCAGGTCGCAATACCCACCACCGTCATCCCGGCGCAGGCCGGGATCCATTGCGATTCTGCTACTCTCGGAGATTCGTTCCGGCATGTGCCGGAGTGAGGGGGTTTCAGGCAATGCTTGAGCGCGCGCCCTGCGTGTACATTCTCGCCAGCAAGATGCGCGGAACCCTCTACGTTGGCGTAACCTCAGATCTCATTAAGCGGATCTGGGAACACAAGAACAACGTTGTTCCGGGATTCACCAGGAAATATGGCGTCCATGACCTGGTCTGGCTTGAGCGGCACGATTTCATGGCATCGGCAATCCTGCGCGAGAAGGCCATCAAGGAGTGGCAACGTGCATGGAAGCTCAAGCTGATCGAGGAATCCAATCCCGAGTGGCTGGATCTCTACGACAGCCTGCGTGTGCAAGCCTGATGTCTCACATCTTCACCCAAGCCATTCAGAATTAAACAGGGAACAAGGATCCATGACCTCGACTTTTCGTGCCTTCCGTGTTCGCAACGATCAACAAGGCTACCGCGCCGGCATCGAAGAGATGACCGCGGGCGAACTCACGCCGGGTGAAATCCTGATCAAGGTTGCCTTCTCATCGGTCAACTACAAGGATGCGCTCGCCGGCACCGGCAAGGGCAAGATCCTGCGACGCTTTCCGCTCAACGCCGGTATCGATGTTGCCGGCTACGTCAGCGAATCCAGCGACCCTGCCTTCAAGGAAGGCGATGCAGTGCTGTGTACCGGCTGCGGCCTTTCGGAAACCCGCGATGGCGGCTATGCGGAATACATCCGCCTCGAATCGAAATGGGCCATTGCGCTGCCGCAGGGCTTGAGTCTGCGCGAATCCATGGTGCTCGGCACCGCCGGCTTTACTGCCGCCCTCGCCCTGTATCGCATGCAGCAGAACGGACAGACACCCGACCAGGGTCCGATCGTGGTGACCGGAGCCACCGGCGGCGTGGGCATGCTCGCCATCGACATGCTCAGCCGTGCCGGCTACAGCGTGCATGCCATTACCGGCAAGGTGGATCAGTTTGATTTTCTGATCGATCTTGGCGCAAAACAGTGCATCGCCCGCAAGGAACTGTACTGGGGCCAGCGACCGCTGGAGGCTGCGCACTGGGCAGGAGCCATCGACAACGTCGGCGGCGACATGCTGGCTGGACTTAGCCGCGTCATCAAACCGTATGGAAACATTGCGATCTGTGGCAATGCCGGTGGCGTCGAACTGGCCACCACGGTCATGCCCTTCATCATTCGCGGCGTCAGCCTGCTTGGAATCGCCTCGGCGGGAACGGCGCGGGAGATTCGAGAACTCATCTGGCAACATCTGGCCTCAGACTGGAAACCGCGGAATCTGGAGAAGATCGCCACCAAAGAGGTTGCTTTCGACGAACTTGCCCCCGTGTTTGAAACCATGCTGAATGCCGGATCCTTCGGTCGGACCCTGGTTCGCGTCGGCTGATCGGCTTGGCTGGTCGCGCGCTGCACTCATCGCTAGAATGACCCAAGCCAACCGGCACCCAGGGGACTTCGGAACAGACTATGGCTCGAGTATTGATCGTCGATGATTCGCCTTCGCAGCTGATCGGCTTGAAGCGCATAGCCGAAAAGCTCGGCCATGAGGTCATCACCGCGGAAGACGGTTCGGCCGGCGTCGAAGTGGCCAAGCGCGAATTGCCCGACCTGATCCTCATGGATGTGGTGATGCCCAACTTGAATGGCTTCCAGGCCACCCGCACCCTGGCCAAGGATCCCAAGACCAGCCACATCCCGATCATCCTGGTCACCACCAAGGACCAGGAAACCGATCGCGTATGGGGCATGCGCCAGGGTGCCAAGACTTATGTGACCAAGCCCGTCGACGAAGACGAACTGGTCAAGGCCATCAACGAGTACATGCCGCGCAACTGACAGGCTGCGATAAATCTCCTGTGTTGCCATTCAAGGCAACGCTGATCATGTGGCCGCAATCGGCGACAGGCTCAAGCCGGGTCGTTCGTTGTCCCAGATCATCGACATGATCTGCCAGTGACCTCGTTCATTGCGGTAAAGCTGGATCGAGTTGACTCCGCGTCGCTCGGGCTTGGCATCAGTGAGTGAACGGCGTGCCTCATACGCACTCCAGGCATGTGCAATGTTGCCAAACTCGAGCACGCCGCGACCAATCTCGATTTCGTGGAAATCATTGGCCGCGAAGAACTCCCGGGTATCGGCAACATACTCATCCAGGCTCATGATCTTGATCCACGGCTTGCCATCCTGGTCGACTCCCGTGCGCATCTGGCGCGCCTGCGGATGGAAGATCCGCTCCTGCACAGACCAGTCGCGCGGACCTGCCGGTCCCGAGATCATCGCGTACATGGCGCTGATCACGGCTGACAGATCGCCCAGGTCAAGGTTCGCTTGCACACTCATGAAGTTGTTCCCGTTGGTTGATTCCGCCATCCGCCTTGAACATGGACCCGCCGCCAATCCGACGACAGGTCCGAACATCGATTCGCGATACGTGGTCGGACAAGCCAATGCTCACTTGCGTGGGTTGAAGGCGAACGCCTTGGCCATGGATTCGTAGATCTTCTTCTGCTCGTCGGTTTCCGCAGCGGGAGCGTGGACTTCCACAACCACGATCTGATCGCCGGGTTCCTTGCCTGGCCAACCGCGACCGCGAAGCCGTAGCTTGCGTCCGCTGTCTGATCCCGCCGGGATGCGCAGATCCACTTCGCCGGCCAGCGTCGGCACCGTCACTGTTGCCCCCAGTGCGGCTTCCCACGGGCTTACCGGAAGTACGCAGACGACGTTGCGTCCGTCCAGGCGGAAACGCGGATCGTCGTGAAATGCAACTTCGAGCAACAGGTCACCGGCAGGCCCACCGGCAGCGCCCGGATTGCCTTGGCCGTTCAATCTGATTTGCCGACCCGGTTCGATTCCGGCAGGAATCTTCACCTCGAGCGTCCGCTCGCCCTGGGTCGGATCACGCAAGGTGATGCGCTCGCGACTGCCAGTAAAGGCAGACTTGATATCGATCTGGATGCGCGCCTGCACATCGCTGCCGCGCCGGGGTCCACCGCGCGACCGTGGACCTGCTCCCCGACCAAACAGGGACTCGAAGAAGTCGCTGAAATCGGCATCACCGAAACCACCGTCACCCGCGGCGCCGCGCCTTCCCTGCCAGTTTGGCGGCGGCCGGAATTCGTCCCCGGCCCGGTACCCGCCGGCACGCAGTTGGTCGTACTCGCGGCGTCGTTCCGGGTCCTTCAGGGCTTCGTAGGCTTCATTGACCGCCTTGATCTTTTCCTCGGCACCGGCCTCCTTGCTGACATCCGGATGGTACTTGCGCGCCAGCTTGCGATAGGCGCGCTTGATCTCCGCATCACTGGCGTCAGGTTTCACTCCGAGTGCGTCGTAGTAATCCTTGAACTGCATGCCCCAACCATCTGCAAGGTAGAAAGGCCCGCGACGATTCTAACCGTCGCGGGCCCGTGGACCGAAACCGGCTTGCGCAGGTCAGGCGTTGATCGAGATCCGGCGCGGAGTCGTTTCCGGCTTCTTGGGAATGGAAATCTCGAGAACGCCGTGCTTGCCCGAAGCACTGATGTGATCGGCATCCGCGCTGTCGGGCAATGCAAAGCGGCGGTAGAAGGAACCTTGCGAGCGCTCCAGACGCGTGAACTTTCCATTCTCGAACGTTGCCTGGGTATTGCGCTCGCCCTTGATGGTCAGGATGCCCTTGTCCATGCTCACCTCGATGTCCTTGGGATCGATACCCGGAATATCGGCAAGAATCACGAAGCGTTTTTCTTCCTCGCCAATATCCACCCGCGGGGCCCACTGGCTGGTGACCACATTCGACTGATCGGACTCCTCGCTATTGATGAAACGATCAAAGACCTGGCGCAGGTCGCGTTGCAGGCCATTGCCGATACTCCAGCTGGATTGACGTGAAATACTCATTGAAGCGCACCTTTGTCGGATTGCAGCACCACGGCTGCGTTGATTCCAAGGTAGGGACGGGCGCATCGATTTCAAGTCTCTTCCTTCAAGCGATCGGTCGATGGCCGTATCATGTCGGTCCCGCAACCTGCCACAGCAAGGAATTTCAATGAGCATCCAGATTGGCGACAGGATTCCAGCATCCACCCTCAACATCCTCAAGGATGGCGTGCAGGCGGTGAGTACCGATGAGGTGTTCAAGGGCCGCAAGGTGGTCCTGTTTTCGGTGCCGGGGGCGTTCACGCCAACCTGCTCGGCGAAACACCTGCCGGGCTATGTGGAGAAGCTCGGGGAATTCAAGGCCAGGGGCATCGATGTCGCCTGCATGGCGGTCAATGACGCGTTTGTCATGAGTGCCTGGGGCAAGCAGCAGAACGTCCCCGAGGAATTGCACATGCTTGCCGATGGCAACGGCGCATTTGCCGATGCCATGGGACTCAAGTTCGATGCCAGCGCGTTCGGCATGGGTAGCCGCGCCAAGCGCTTCGCGCTTTACGCGGAAGATGGCGTGGTCAAGGTTCTGCATGTGGAAGCGCCCGGAGAATTCAAGGTTTCCAGCGCTGAAGCAATGCTCGCCGCGATCAGCTGAAACTCTCCGACCACGGAATCCGCAGGCCGTGTTCCGGGCCTGCGTCGTCAAGCCAGACCCGGATCTGCTCGAATACGTCCGCACTGTCGAGCAGGTCCAGATGGTTTCTGGCATAAGCGATCATGCAATCGGACTCTGCCAGCCCGAGATTGCGCTGGGGGTCTGGGTGCCTGCCCAACGCGCTTGCGACGGGCACCAATCCATCGCCGGCCAGCCGCGCTGCCGACAAGCGCAGGTGTTTCGACAAGGTTCCCGCGATCGCACGACAGCGCACGTTTTCAGGCAATGGCATGGCCTTGCGCACGCCACGGCCTGAAGCGAATCGATCCTGGCCTTGCCAGTCGCTGTCGTACAGGTTGGCATGCCTGAGGTCGGTGATGCCCGCGCTGCGCATCTTGCCCAGGCGCGACAAGGCAACCGTATAGGGGCTTCGTCCGAGCACGCGGTCGATGCGGTTTCCGGCACGCTCCAACGGCGATCCATCGTGCGGCGTGCCGATGAAGATCAAGTCACGCAGGCTGCCGAGCCAGCGCTGTCCGGTTTCCCGCGCATGGCCACAGGCGCTGCGCGCGAGCAAGCCTCCCATGCTGTAGCCGATGATGGACAGTCGCTCCAGCGGCACCGGCCAGGCATCCACCAAGGCTTCCAACTGGTCGGCAAGCTCGCGGCCATTGCTGGAGATGTGCAGTCCACTGTTGTAGTGGAGGTACAACGTCGAGTAGCCCAAGGCATTGGCAAGGGCTTCGCCGTGATCATGATCGCGACGCCGCCACTGCAGGTCGCTCATGCAAAGGCCGTGCACGAACACGGCAAGCTTGCCGGTGATGCGGGGAATGGAGTGCCGAAGGCTTTCGGATTCAAGTTGCAGCGGCACGCCATCGCGCCGAAACCGCATTGGAATGCTCAGCGGGTTGCCGCTCTCGTGCAGGTGATCACCGACCAATCCGTTGAGCGCCGCGACCAGGATCTCGCGTTGCCGGTAGACCTGTCCCGTGCTGCCACTGGTATTGAGCAGCTGCAACGCATGATCCATGCCATCGCCGATCTTGCGGGTTGCCCCACGGATGACGCGATACACGAAGCCGGCAATCCCCGGAGCCGGCTCGTTGCTGGGCTCGGCGAGCGCAGCCGGCAGTCGCGCCACATTGTGATGCAGGTTTTCCAGCAGATCAGTGGCCGCCAGCGCAGCATCCATCGCCAGGCGGTTGTACGCCCGCAAATCACTTGCCTTGACTGGAAAATCCTTGGGCATGGGTCGCGCAGTAGGTTGCGCGCAAGGGCGCAACGCCGAGCATAGGCCTGCCTTGATCGAGCAGGTGCTCTAGCCTGCGCAGCGGAAGGTCAGGCAACCGAACCAGACCAAACCGGTACTACCTGAGCGAAATGTCCTTGTCTGCCCTGACCCACGCCGGCCTTGCTGCGAACGCGGCCAATCCGGGACGCGCTTCGGCTGCGTCGGCATGCGAGTGCCCTTCGTCGATCCACTCAAGAGGCATCGGAACATGAAATCTGGACTGCGCTTTCTGGCTTTGCTGTTTGTGCTGGGTTGCATGGCGATGATGGAAATCGCTTCGGCGGCCAACCACATCGTCCGCGTCGGCGATACCTCGGGTGGCGATGGCTACGGTTATCCCGGCGAGCCGCTGATGGTTTTCGTTCCCGCCCAGCTCACCATCAACGTAGGTGACACGGTCACCTTCGTGAGCCAGGGCGGCATGGCGCACAACGTGCGCGCCGACGACAATTCCTTCCGCTGCGCCGTCGGCTGCGACAATGATGGCGCGGGTGGCAATGGAACACCTTCGTCTGCCGAATGGACTTTCACCCGCACCTTCAACACGCCAGGCACCATCAACTATCGCTGCGATGTGCATTTCAGCATGGGCATGACCGGCAGCATCACCGTGGTCGCCGGCTCAAGCTCCATTGGAATCGGTGGATTCACCAGCGGCAACTGGTATGACCCTTCATTGGATGGCATCGGCTTCCAGATCGAGGCCACGACTGCAATCGACGCCGCATCCGGGCTGCCGGTCATGGTGGTCTACTGGTTTGCCTACGCGCCGGACGGCAACACCCAAAGCTGGATTTATGCCCAGGGCCCGTATGACCCGACGTCAAACACGGTGACCTTGCCCGCCGCCATTACCGCCGGCGCGCGCTTTCCACCCAACTTCGTGCACGAGGACATTGCCCTGACCCTGTGGGGCAGCATCACCTTTACCTTCACCGACTGCAACAACGGTACCGCTTCATGGACATCCACGGTGCCTGGCTACGGCAGTGGTTCGATTCCGATCACTCGCCTCACCCGAATCGCAGGCACGCAATG
>SHNG01000091.1 GCA_004295005.1 Gammaproteobacteria bacterium | reverse complement strand
CAAGGGCCCCGGCTTGAAGCGCTGTGCAGAGTGCGATGCGCCGATTCCCGCCGCACGCCGCAAGGCGGTGCCCGGCGTGCGTCATTGCGTCGCCTGTCAGGAAATTCTTGATCGCGAACAGGCTCAAGTCGGCGGCATGAATCGTCGCGCCAACAAGGACAGCTTGCTGCGCTGAGCGTACGCGGGAAATCGTGCGCAGGCCCGTGTCATCCAGGCTCGTGCGCAACAGGACCCATCGTTGGAAAAGCAAGCGGCCCGGTTGCCCGGGCCGCTGTCTGTGCCACTCGGATTGAGAGTTGGCGGGTTACGGCGTGTAGCTCGTTGTCAGGGTCACCCCGGAGAACGTGGCATAGGCACGCAGGCGCACGTAGTAGGTGCCTGGCGTGGGTGCCGCAAACGAGCAGGTTTCGCTGTTGCCGGATGTGTAGGGCCGGCAGAGGTAGCTGGACGTTGTGGGTGCAGCGCCGAGTCGGACATAAAGATCGGCATCGCCCGTGCCACCGGAAATGTTGAAGCTGAGGTTGGTTGCCCCGGCTGGAACCACGAGGGTGTAGGTTGAGGTCCAGTTGTTGCGGGTGGCGGACAGGCCGCTTACCGTGGATCCGTTGCACAGCACGGTGCCGGACGGGACGCAATTGCTGCTGGATACCGTCACCGACTTGGTAACGGAATCGGTGGCACCGTCGTCATCGGTCACCGTCAGGCTGACGCTGTAGGTGCCGGCCGAGGCATAGGCATGGCTCGGATTGGTCGATGTTGAGGTGCTGCCATCGCCAAAGTTCCATGCACGCGAGACGATGCTGCCATCGCTGTCGCTGGAGGCGTCGGTGAAGTTTGCGGTCAGTCCGCTGCTGGTGGAACTGAAATCCGCGTTCGGCGCGACATTGCCGACCAGGGTGTAGCTGCCTGTCAGCGAGACACCGGAGAAGGTTGAATAGGCCTTTATGCGCACGTAGTAGGTGCCAGCCTGTGCGGTGCTGATCGGGCAGGATTCCGTGTTGCCGCTTGCGTACGGGCGGCAGTCGTAGACGGTATCCGTCGGTGCGGCACCGAAGCGGACATACAGGTCCGCATCACCGCTGCCTCCGGACATGTTGAAGGTCAGGCCGCTGGCTCCGGCGGGAACCTGCATGGTGTAGTTGAGCGAGTTGCCCTGGGTGGCCGCAAGGCCGCTCACGGTGACGCCGTTTTGCAGCACGTTGCCGCTGTCGGTGACCGTGACCGTCTTCGTCTCGCTGTCGCTGGCGCCCCCGTTGTCGGTGACCGTCAAGGTGACGCTGTAGCTGCCGGCGCTGGCATAGCTGTGGCTGGGATTGGTTGCCGTCGAACTGCCGCCGTCACCAAAGTTCCATGATCGCGACGCAATCGTGCCGTCGCTGTCGCTGGAGGCGTCGGTGAAAGTGGTGGTCAGTCCGTTGCTGGCGAATCCGAATCCTGCCGTTGGCGGAATGTTGCTGGCCGCGGTTCCGGTGAAATTCTGGCCAGTCACATTGGCACCGCTGACGGTGACGTTGCGGCTGGTCGGCGAGAAGGTGTATCCGCCCAGGCTCGGGGTCAAGGTGTAGCTGCCGTTGGCAAGGCTGGAGAGCGTATAGGCGCCACTGGAGTTGGTCGTGGTGCTGACCGATCCGTTGCTGACCGTAACCCCGGAAATGCCGACACCGGTGGAGGTGGATACGGTTCCGGAGACGGACCAGGTACTCGGTGCCGTGCCGCAATCACTGAACTTGAAATCCTGGATGCGGGTGTTCCAGCTCCCCGATGGCCGGTACATGCCCACCATCCAGAATGTGCAGTCGTCAGTCGGATCCACCGCCATCTGGTAGTAGTCGCCCCAGCGCCCGGAGGTCTCGGCGGCGCTGCCGGAAACGATCATGTTCTCGCCCAGGGTCATCACGCCGGCAGCATCCGATGCCATGCGCCCGGTGTAGCCCAGGCTGGCATAAGCAGTTGGCGAAGTCGTGCGGGTCTTGTTGAAGCCGAGCGCGATGTTGCCCTTGTTGTCGGTCGCGATGGTGCCCAGCAGGTGGTGGGTGCTGGTATCGCCCGGGCTGTAGGTGCCTTCCTGTTGCAGGGTCCAGTTGCCGCCGCCGGTGCGGCGCAGTTCGAACCAGCGAATGCCGGAGTCGACCACGGTGCCACTGCGTGCCGCGTTCTGGTTGGTGGCGAACTGGCCAACGATGGATTCGTAGCTGCCCAGGTTGCGGTAGACAAGCGAATTGAGGATAACTTCACGGATCGGGTCCAGGCGCGAAGTGGAACCGGGCTGAGGTACCGTGGCGAAGGTCGAGTAGTCGCGGAACCAACTGTTGAACTCGGTGATTGCGATATCCGGCTGGGCGGTGATTGCGCTGTTCGACGGTGTGTTCCAGTCGATATTGATCGTGTAGATGTCGATGTAATCCTGCGAGGTGTTGGCGGAACCGCCGGCGTGCGCCTCGTCATCGTTGTGGCGGACCAGGACTTGCCGGGTTGACGCTGGCGGCGCGTGTGCGCTGTCGCCCATGAAGGTGGCCGGAGTCAACGCCTGGAAGCCATAGCCGGCAAGGGCCGGCACCGTCGCGAAGCGTTGTTGCGCACGTGCCGTGGCACCGCTGAGCATGTTGGCGCGATCGTAGGCGTAAACCGCCACATTGCTGCCGCCTTCGTTGTCAGTACAAACATACGCATTGTTCCAGACACCACAATGCGGATAGTCGTTGAGAGCGGGTGTTGAGAAGCCATAGAACCACCAGCCGCCGGAGACAGGATTCTCTGTCTTGGAAACGTAGATGCACATCTTGGCGGCCGACGAGGTTCCGCCCATTTCGAGCAGGAACCAGCGATTGGCCAGGCGATCAAACAGTATGATCGGGTCGCTGACCGAAGTGCGGCAGCCATCTCCCGCCGGGGCCAGTGAAGAAAACGTGGTCGGACCGGCCAGCTTGGTGCCGGTCTTGTCGTAGATCGTGAACGAGGTGCCGCTGCTGCCGTTGACGCCATACATGATGTAGTTGGCGCTGACGTCAACGACCGGGTCGCCAGGGGAAACTCCGGTTGATGCGTTGTTGATGCTGACGCGCGACTGCGGCTGGCCCCGGCGCAATTGCCCAACGGCGCTGTCATCCCACATTGACTGCAACTCGGGCAGGCGATCCGGGGAGGTTTCGATCCATGAGGGCAGGGCGGCATTGGGACGGTTGGGCGCGAAGAATTGCCGCTTGTGTGCCTCCTTGATCGCCATGCCTGGCTTCCAGGCGGGCGCAACCGGAAGGTCGCGCAAATCAACGTCGATGCTGACCGCACTGACGGGCTCTCCAATCTGCACTCCCGCCGACACGCTGGTGCCGGCCGGTCCGGCCGCCTGTGCGAACGCGCACAGCGACAATGACATCAATATTCCTGTTGCCTTGCATTTGCGGAAGCTCATTCTGGAATCCTCCTGCAGAAATCAAGAAATTTCGGGTGCGCCATTGCTGTATGCGGTGGCGCTCAGGGTGTGGCCATGCTCAGTGCTTGCTCTCGGTCTTTTCGTGTTCTGAAACGGATTCAGGGGTGCTGAAGTCGCGCCAGCGCAGCAGGCGGATCTCGCCCCGGCGGCTGTGCAGGCTCAGCGTGGATTTGTCTGCGCCCACCAGCGTGGTGGCGCGCTTGTTCGGTTCCTGCCCGGGAAGTTCTTGCACCTGCAGGGAGAATTCAGTGGCGAACAGTGCCGAGGTGGCCATCTCGACGCGGGCATCGAACTGGTCGGCAACGGCGACGATGATGCTGCCGGTGGTTGTGGACAGGCGTTGCTGCGAGCCTGCCGGTGCGGTCAGCAATGAGGCTTCGATGGAACCCGCGCCGGTTTCGGCCAGCACCCGGCCATGCGTTCCGCGCAGTGCGATGTTGCCACGGGTACTGCGAAGGTCCAGGTTTCCACGAATGCTGCGGCTCTCGATGTTGCCGAATTCGGTGCGTACCTGCACGGCATGGCCAAGCGGAACAAACACGGCCAGATCAAGGCGCTGCTTGTCCGCCAGCAGGCGCCCGGCAGGCAGGCGCGGCGCAATGCGATAGCTGCCCGCTTCTTCGCCCGGCTGCAGCGCGATGGCATCGGCGCCTTCCGGTTGCTGGGCAACGGACTGGAGTTCGAGTTGCTCGTCGTAACCGCCGAAGCGCAGGCGCACGTCACCATAAGGGTTGTCGATGACGACTGCCTGGCCGGGTGTCAGCCGGGCCGTGTGCTCGAAGCGGACCAGTTGCGGTTGAGCAAACGCATTGGTCTGCACCGACTGGGCGTGCGCCTGGGTTGGTGCTGGATCCACGGGCGCAGATGCGCAGCCGCAAAGAGCCGCAACAGCGCCGCCGAGCAGAAATTCACGCAAGCGATTTCCCCAGTCCGATACTGCATCCCCGTCCGCGATGCCCCGGAAGCTGTGGGCTTCCCGGGTTCCCCCATCGTGACCGGGGCGAATCATGATCCGCCCAAAGGCGGAGCTTGAATCAAACCAGCGGCGGATCATGCACGGCAGGCCGTCCGGATTCAAGTGGGGGGTGGCCGTCGAACTGATGCGGCGTATCGGCGCCTGGCAGGATGTTGAAAAACGTTGGCGAGGCGGCCCTGGCAAGGCAAAAACAGGCGAAAAAGGCGCAGTTTACGGTGGTGTAAATGAGCATCTTGTGCCTGCTTTCAGCGCAGCAATGGCAACGCAGGCAGTTTTTCAACGACCTGCCAATCCCGTAGCATTGCCCTTCTTTTGATCGCGCCGGAGTGCGCCCAGGACCATCCATGAACGAGACCCTGCCTGATCGCCTCTGCGTTGATCCACGCAGTCCATTTCACGACGCCGACCTGCTTGCGCGGGGAATCGGCATCCGATTCAACGGTGAAGAGCGGACCACGGTTGAGGAGTACTGCGTCAGCGAGGGCTGGATCCGTGTGGCCGCAGGCAAGGCGCTGGACCGTCGTGGTCGTCCGATGACGGTGAAGATCAAGGGCGAAGTGGTGCCCTATTTCCTGGAAAACAGGCCCGAATGATCTGCACGTGATTGAATGGTCCGACGTCTCGATGCGTGGCCGCGTTGCCTCAACCTTTGGCTTGAAGGTTCCGGATTTCCCGTTCGATCGCCTCGATATGCGGGTCCTTCTCTCCCATGACGCGCAAGGCATCCGCAAGATGGCGGAAGTAGTCCAGGTTCAGGCCGCTCGGTCCCTGTGCTGAAAGAATGTGGCGGGCAATGGCCTGCGCCGAGGCTTCCCCAAGATAAGCCGCATTGGCCGGATTGGCGATGTAGACCAGCCCGTGCACAGCGCTGTCCTCGAATTCGATGTTGACGGATTCGCGCAGGTAGCCGTTCTTCTCGCGATGATCGAGGTGATCGAACACTTCCGGGGTAATCAGATAGGCCATGCCGCCACAGCGCGCTCCGGGATCGGCTATCAGGGTTGCCACGCGGCCCGGTGCCTCGGGCGTTCCGCGATGATCGTGCGAGCCTTGCCAGAATCGTCGTGACCAGTTGCGGATGTGTGCCGGTCGGCGTTCGAGGAAAGAGAAGTCGCATTTCCAGATCAGCGATCCGTAACCGAACAACCAGATTTCCTCGTGGCCATCGAAGCGATTGAGATCGCGGTTGATGGCAATCGTGTCAACCGTCATGTGAGCGGGCTCCGTTGCTGGATCCGGTTGTTTGCACAATGGGGCGCAACCCCGGCCTGTCGTATGCTGCGTTGCATGCAATCCATTCAACGACGAGGAAAGCATCATGCGCAATCCCCCCTGGTTCGGTTTGTTGGCACTGGCGACATCGTGCGGCGCGGTCGCGGCCACTCCCGACTATTCATTGACGATCTACAGCTCCGCCCAGCCTGGCCAGATCAGCACGGATCGCCTGTCTGCCTATGGCGCATCCTTGCCTGGTTACGCCCTGGTTCGTGACGGCCGCAGCATGACCCTGCAATCCGGCAAAGGCGAACTGCGCTTCTCCGATGTCGCCAAGCGCATCGATCCGACTACCGTTTCCTTCGAGTCCCTGACAGATCCGGTCGGCACCCGCGTCATCGAGCAGAACTACCAGTACGACCTGGTGGATCGTGAAAAGCTGCTTGAGCGCTATGTCGGCGAGCACATCGCTGTCGAGCAGATGCGCGGCACCGAGCTGGCCCGCATCGAAGGCACCTTGCTGTCGGCAGCCGGTGGCAACCTGATCCTGCAACAAGCCAATGGCGAGGTTTCCAGCATCTCCAACCTGACCAACATCCAGTTTCCCAGCTTGCCAGGAGGCCTCATCACCAAGCCAACGCTGGTTTGGCTGGTCAACGCCGAGCGTGCCGGAACGCACTCGACCCGCGTGTCCTACCAGACCCAGGGCATGACCTGGTGGTCCGACTACAACATCACCCTTGGCGGAGACGAGGCCAACTGCAAGATGGATCTTTCCTCCTGGGTGACCATCGTCAACCAGTCCGGTGGCAGCTATGCGCAAGCGCAACTTAAGCTGGTGGCGGGCGAGGTCAATCGCGCACCCGCGGCACCGCCACCGGCACCGGTCATGATGATGGCCAAGGGCGCGGCCAGTGCGATTGCCGATGAGGGTTTTGCCGAGTCATCCCTGTTCGAATATCACCTGTACACGCTGGGCCGGCGTAGCGACTTGCCGGACAATTCCACCAAGCAGCTTGAGCTGTTTCCGACGGCGGTGGGTGTTGCGTGCCGCAGGGAGTTGGTGTTCACCGCGGCGCCGCAGCCGTGGAGCTACTGGTCGCAGCCGATCCAGGACCAGGGCTACGCGGCAACCAGCAAGGGCGAAGTGGGTGCGTTCCTCGAGTTCGAGAACAAGGAAGCCAACCACATGGGGGTGCCGCTCCCCGCAGGCCGCATGCGGGTCAACCAGGCTTCGGTGGATGGCAGCCTGGAATTCATCGGCGAGGACGTGATCAAGCACACGCCGCGCAACGAGACGGTGCGCATCAAGCTTGGAAATTCCTTCGATGTGGTCGGCGAGCGGCGCCAGACCGGGTTCAAGCTGGACAGTGCAGGTCGCAACATGAGCGAAACCTTCGAGATCAGCGTACGCAATCGCAAGAAGGTGTCAACGGCCGTTGCCGTCCGCGAGTACCTGTATCGCTGGAATACCTGGAAGGTGACGGCAAAGAGCCAGGACTTCCGCAAACGCGACGCACAGACCATCGACTTTCCGTTGACCATCGCTGCCGATGGCGAGGCAAAGGTCACCTACACGGTGAACTACAGTTGGTGATTTCGGCTATCGCGCAGATCAGTACAGCACCCGCGTGCGCAGCGTGCCGGGAATGGCCGACAGCGCATCCTTGAGCGCGGCGGCCTGGGCTTCACTGGTGCTGACATCGGCAACCACATAGCCGATGTTGGCGTTGGTCTGCAGGTACTGGCCGTCGATGTTGATGTTCTCGCGCGAAAGAATGTCGTTGATCTGCGAAAGCATGCCGGGCACGTTGCGGTGGATGTGCAGGAGTCGATGACTGCGCGGGTGCTCGGGCAGGGTGGCTTCCGGAAAATTGACCGCGGAGAGGGTGGAGCCGTTGTCGCTGTAGCGCACCAGTTTGGCAGCCACTTCGATGCCGATGTTGTCCTGGGCCTCCAGCGTGCTGCCACCCACGTGCGGGGTGAGGATCACGTTGTCCATGCCGACCAGGGGCGAGACAAAGGCCTCGCCATTGGCCACGGGCTCGCTCGGAAACACATCGATGGCGGCGCCCGAGAGATGCTCCGCGCGCAAGCTGGCGGCCAGTGCATCGATATCGACCACATTGCCGCGCGAAGCATTGATCAGTGCGCTGCCTGCGCGCATGCGTGCCAGCTCGGCTCTGCCGATCATGTTGTTGGTCTGCGTGGTTTGCGGAACATGCAGGGTGACGACGTCGGCACGTTGCAGGAGGTCGTCGAGCGAACCCGCAGGTCGCGCATTGCCCAGGCTCAACTTGGGTTCGATGTCATGGAAGACCACGCGCATGCCGAGTGCTTCAGCCAGCACGCCGACCTGGGTGCCGATATGACCGTAGCCGACAATGCCAAGCACCTTGTCGCGCACCTCGAAACTGCCGCTGGCGGATTTTGACCAGCCGCCACGATGGCATTCGGCATTCTTCTGGGGAATGCGACGCAGCAACAGGATGATCTCGGCCAACACCAGTTCGGCAACGCTGCGCGTATTCGAATACGGTGCATTGAACACGGGAATCCCGAGCGCCTGTGCCGCATCCAGGTTCACCTGGTTGGTGCCGATGCAAAAGCAGCCAATCGCCAGCAGGCGCTTGCCCGCGGCAAGCACCTCGGCCGTCAACTGGGTGCGAGACCGTATTCCGAGCAGATGGGCATCGGCAATCTTCTGCTTCAGCTCCGCCTCTTCCAGGGATTTCGGCAGGATTTCAATCTGCGAATATCCTGCGCTGCGGAATGTCTCTACGGCGCTGGCGCTCACGCCCTCGAGCAGCAGCACGCGGATGTCCTTCTTCGGGTAGGAGGTTTTTTTCATGGATGCAAGGACGGCTGGCACGAACCGGGCGCAGGGACGGGCGGTGACTATGCCAGATTTCACCTGTTTTTGCGGCAGCGCAGCACTGGACGATTGGCCCGCTCGCTGTCAGGCTAGTTGACGCCTTCAGTCAGCGCAGCAGCCCATCATCGTAATGGAAGCCACAGCATGAGTGATTCGCCCCTGTCACGTTTGCGCCAACGGCTGCCCGGGTTGCATCTGAGAACGGATGCTGGCGACCTCGAGTTTTACGGTCGCGATTGGACGCGTCGCTGGACGCCGGCGCCGCTGGCCATTGCATTGCCATCCAACATTGGGGAAGTCCAGGAGATCGTGCGCTGGGCTGTGGAGAGCCGGGTCGGCATCGTTCCCTCGGGCGGGCGTACCGGTCTTTCCGGCGGTGCGGTGGCAGCCGGTGGCGAACTGGTGCTGAGCTTCGAGCGCATGAACCGCGTGCTTGGGCTTGATCCTGTAGACCGCCTGTTGAGCGTTCAGCCTGGCCTTGCCCTGGAAGCACTTCAGAACGCGGCACGCGAACAGGGTTTGTACTACCCGGTCGATTTTGCCTCACGCGGTTCCTGTTCCATCGGCGGCAATATCGCCACCAATGCCGGCGGCATCCGCGTGATCCGCTACGGTAATACGCGCGAGTGGATTGCCGGCCTCAAACTGGTTACAGGTACCGGCGAACTGCTGGATCTCAATCGTGGCCTGGTCAAGAACTCCAGCGGCTATGACCTGCGTCATCTGGTGATTGGCGCAGAGGGCACCTTGGGTTTGGTGGTCGAGGCGCAGGTGCGCCTGACGGATGCGCCCGTGGAATCCAATGTCATGTTGCTGGCCTTGCCTGCCATGGAAAACCTCATGCAAGTGTACGCGGCCTGTCGACGTGACCTCGGCATCAGTGCGTTCGAGTTCTTTACCGACCGGGCCCGCGAATACGTGGTGGGTCACGGTGCAACCGATCCCTTCGAGCAGGTGCATCCCTACTATGTGATCGCGGAGTTTGATGCTACCGACGAGGCACAACGTGCGCGCGCAGTGGCGGTATTCGAGCGTTGCTTTGGCGAGGGCTGGGTCGAGGACGGTGTGATCAGCCAGAGTTCCGCGCAGGCAGCGGCTTTGTGGCGATTGCGCGAGGGCATCAGCGAAAGCCTGGCGCCGCTGAAACCCTACAAGAACGATATTTCAGTTCGCATCAGCGCCATTCCCGGTTTCATGCAGGCCATGCGCGAGATTTTTGAGTGCGAGTATCCGCTTCACGACGTGGTCTGGTTTGGCCACATCGGTGATGGCAACCTGCATATCAACGTGATCCGAGACCAGGGCACCGACGAAGCCGCCTTCATTGGCGACTGCGAGCGCGTAACCGCGCTGCTCTCGCATACCCTGGCACGATTCGGCGGCAGCATTTCCGCCGAGCACGGTATTGGCCTGGTCAAGAAGAAGTATCTGGCCGAGACCCACAGCGAGGCGGAAGTTGCGATCATGCGCGGCATCAAGCGTGTGCTCGACCCGCACGGCATCATGAATCCCGGCAAGCTGTTTGATGCGGTTTGATGCGATGTCCCGCTTGAGTCAGCCGGGCAGCAACACCATGTGGTGTGTCATGGACGCCGCGTGGCAGACCCGAAGCAGTGTTCAATGAATATGGTTTCCAACCTGGTTCCCTGTCTTTTCTGTGCCGGCATGAACCGCGTGCCCAGCGAACGCCTTGCAGAACGCCCCTGCTGCGGGCGTTGCCATCAGCCCCTTTTTCCTCGGCAGCCGGTTGCACTTGCAAGCTCTGACTTCAACTCCAAGGCGCTGCGCGGTGACATTCCCTTGCTGGTGGATTTCTGGGCACCCTGGTGTGGACCTTGTCTGGCCATGGCCCAGCCATTTGCCGAATCCTGTCGGGAATTGGAACCACGGTTGCGGTTGGCAAAGGTTGATACCGAAGCCGAGCAGGGCGTGGCCGCGAGCTACGCCATTCGCAGCATTCCTACCCTGATCCTGTTCTCCTCGGGTCACGAGATTGCACGCCAGTCCGGTGCCATGAGTCGAAACCAGATCGTGCAGTGGGCGCGCGCGCATATTCCCTGGCCATGATCGAATCCGACGATCCTCCGCCGCAAAAACCGGATCCGCCCGATCCCGGGGATTGCTGTGGTGGTGGTTGTGTACGTTGCGTGTTTGACGTGCACGAGGATGCCTTGGAGCGCTACCGCGAAGCGCTGGCTGCCTGGCGGGTGCGTCATCCGGATGTGAAGCCAGCTGAATAGTACAGACCGTGCAGGTCTTGCAGGGGAGAAGCGGATTCGTTTGTGGGTCGGGTTTCAACCCGACGTTCTTTCGCATCGCCGTGCCAGGCTGAAGCCCGACCTGCGGCGGCTCCACAAGGGCGACGGAAGCGCGCCCGAAGTCGTCATTACAATGAAGTGGGCGTGATCAGCGTTTCAGCTGGTGTGGCTTGTCGAGCAGGTCGGTGGGTTCGAGCTTGATCTCGAACACCTTCGGCCAAAGCTTGCCGGTAACGAACAGACGATCATTTTTTGCGTCGTAGGCGATGCCGTTGAGCACATCCACGCCGACTGCGCGGTCCTCCGGACTCAGCAAGCCTGCCAGATCCAATTGCGCGGTGACGCGTCCACTGTCTGGATCGATGACGACGATGCTGTTGCTTTGCCAGACGTTGGCGAATATCCGCCCGCGCACGTACTCGAGTTCATTGAGATTGGCCAGCGGCTTGCCCTGGTAGGTGACCTCCAGCGTACGAGTCTGCTGGAATGTCTTTGGATCAAGGAAGCGCAAGGTCGCACTGCCATCGCTCATGATCAGGTGTTTGCCGTCATGGGTGATGCCCCAGCCCTCGCCGTTGTAGGCAAATTCACCCGTGCGCTTGAAAGTCTTGATGTCGTAGACAAACGCCTTGCCGGATTGCCAGGTGAGCTGGATCAGCTTGCCCTTCCAGTCGCACAGTCCTTCGGCAAAGAATTCGCGGGCGACGGTTTCGTGCTTGAGCACCTCGCCGGTTTCGGGATTCACCTTGCGCAGGCTTGATCGTCCATTGAGCCCGGTGCTTTCGTAAAAGAATCCATCGCGCAGGATCAGGCCCTGCGTGAATGCCCCGCGATCATGCGGCCACGCGTTCACCACCTTGTAGCCCAAGACCGCAGGCGGACGTGCCGCCTCGGTCATCAAGGGTGCATCGAGTGCATCTGCCATGTTTGCCCAAGCCCCTGTCAGCATCACAACCAATCCCAAAACCTTCGCATGCAGTGGCGGGATCGAGCGCGCGTGGAACGGGTTGGAAAATGGCATCAAAGGTTCCTGTTGCAACTGCGGGAGCCCAGGAAAGGGGGCAAGCCCATTCAGGGGCGACGCTTCCACTTCGGATCAGATCACCGCGCCAACGGGGAGCATCCTTGATTCCATGCCAGGATGCTCCCGCTCCGTTTGGTCGGCCATGAATGGCCTCCTACTTGTTTTTCTTCTTCTCGGCCTTGGCCGCGCGCTTCTCCTTCAGGGTTTTCTCGGGCTTCTTCTTTTCGTTCTTCTTTTGGTCCATGCCTTTGCTCATGACAACCTCGCTTGGATGATTGGACAGGTCCGGGATGCGCCCGATCAACGGGCGCGGACATCGTTTTAGCGCGGAATGCGCCGGTTGACCAGAGGCAGCGACCAACGGCCAGAACGATCCCGTAAGATATCCGGATGGTCCTGAACATAGCCGCCTACCAGTTTGTCGAGATCGAGGCTCCGGAAAGCTTCGTTTCGCGTGTGCGCGAAGCCTTGGAGGGATTGGACCTGCGCGGCACAATCCTGATTGCCGGCGAGGGCATCAACCTGTTCCTGGCCGGCGCGCCAGCCGACGTCGAGGCATTTCTCGAATGGCTGCGTGCCGATCCGCGCTTTGCCCACATCGTCTGCAAACGCAGCTTCAGCGAAACCCAGCCGTTTGCACGACTCAAGGTGAAGCTGAAATCCGAAATCATCAGTTTTCGCCAGGACAATGCCTCGCCGCTGGCGCGCAGGGCGGCAAGCGTTCAACCGGCCGATCTGGCGCGTTGGATTGCCCAGGGTCGGGACGATGAAGGCAAGCGCCTGGTGCTGCTGGATACGCGCAACCGCCAGGAGGTGACCTATGGCACCTTTGCGGGCGCCCTGCATTTTCCCATCGACAAGTTCACGGATCTGCCGGCTGCGGTTGCCGGGGTTCGCCATGCGCTTGAGGACGCCACGGTGGTGAGCTTCTGTACCGGCGGCATCCGCTGCGAAAAAGCCGCGCTGTGGATGCAAGCCGAAGGCATGGCCAATGTTCTGCAACTGGACGGCGGCATCCTCGGCTATTTCGAGAAGGTGGGTGGCTTTGGCTACGAAGGTCGCTGTTTCGTGTTCGATGAGCGGGTTGCGCTGGACAGCGATCTGAAACCGATGCCAGGGCAGTTCGCAGTTTGAACTCAAGTCGTGGAGGCGGAAGCATGCATGCAACGAAGTCGGTGGAGCGCGTGATCCTGTTGACGGTGATGCTTTTGGGCAGCGTGTGCAGTGGTGTATTGGCCAAACCGCCTGAAGCCACGCAAGAGTCGCTCAAGGCGAGCGAGACAGCTTTTGCAAAAACCATGGCGGACCGCGACTTCAAGGCGTTTGCCTCGTTCGTCGACGAGAATGCGGTCTTCATCAACGGTGGCAATCCATTGCGCGGAAAGCCGGCCGTGCTCGCGCACTGGGAGAAATTCTTCAAGGATCCGCAGGCGCCTTTTGCGTGGAAGCCGGTGATCGGAGAAGTCAGCGTGGCCAACGGGCTTGGATACACCGAAGGCCCGGTGACCGATGCCAGCGGAAAAGTGGTTACGACATTTTTCACGACCTGGAAAGTTCAACCCGACGGTAGCTGGCGCGTGGTCTTCGACAACGGGCATGACGTCTGCAATTGCCCCAAACAACCCTGAATTGACACCGGGGGCGATGAGCTGCACGCAGTGGGTTCACGTGCGAAAGCGGGGGAAGCAACGGCCATGCCTTCGCTCCCCCTGCGGCAGCATGACCAATCAACCGCTCACGCCGGGCCTTGAAAGCGCCGTGATGATTTCGCCAGCCACGCGGATGCGTTCGGCCACGCCTTCCAGTTGCAGCTTGATACGCAACTTGTCCTGGCCGTCCAGGGCGTAGACCTTGGGCAGGGTCTGGATCATGCGGATCACGGTGGCGGGGTCGATGTTGGGCTTGGGACGGAACAGCACGCGGCCGCCCTTGGCGCCCAGTTCCAGCTTGCGGATGCCGAGCGGGGTGGCGCGAAGCTTCAGTGAGGTCACGGCGAACAGGTGCTTGACCGCATCGGGCAGCAAGCCGAAGCGATCGACCATTTCCACCTGCAGGTCGCGCAGGGCGTCATCGTCTGCCGCGCTTGAGATGCGCTTGTACAGGGTGAGGCGGGCGTTGACGTCGGCCAGGTAGTCGTCGGGGATCAGTGCGGGCAAATGCAGTTCGATTTCCGCTTCGTGGCTGCTGCCCAACTCAAAGTCCGGCACCTGTCCGGTTTTCAGCGCACGCACCGCGCGATCCAGCATGTCGCGATACATGGCAAAGCCGATTTCCTCGATCTGGCCGGATTGTTGCTCGCCCAGCAGCTCGCCGGCGCCGCGAATCTCCAGATCATGCGTGGCCAGGGTAAAGCCGGCGCCGAGTTCTTCCAGTGAGGCCAGGGCTTCCAGGCGCTTCTCTGCATCGGCGGTGATGGCGCGCGTTTCCGGCACGATCAGGAAGGCATAGGCACGATGGTGCGAGCGCCCGACCCGTCCACGCAACTGGTGCAACTGGGCCAGTCCAAACTTGTCGGCGCGATTGACGATGATGGTGTTGGCGCTGGGCACGTCGATGCCGGATTCGATGATGGTGGTGCACACCATCACGTTGAAGCGCTGCCGATAGAAGTCGAGCATGACCTGTTCCAGCTCGCGTTCCGGCATCTGGCCGTGGGCAACGCGGATGCGTGCGTCAGGCACCAGTGCTTCCAGCTCGCGCGCGGTCTTCTCGATGGTTTCCACTTCGTTGTGCAGGAAGTACACCTGGCCACCGCGTTGCAACTCGCGCTGGAAGGCCTCGCGGATCAAGGCCGGCTCCCAGGTGCCGATAAAGGTCTTGACCGCCAGGCGATGGGCCGGAGGCGTGGCGATGATGGAGAGATCGCGCAAGCCGGCCATGGCCATGTTCAGGGTGCGTGGAATCGGCGTGGCGGTGAGGGTGAGCAGATCGACTTCGGCGCGAAGTTTTTTCAGTTGCTCCTTCTGGCGCACGCCAAAGCGCTGTTCCTCGTCCACAACGAGGAGGCCCAGATTCTTGAATCTCACATCGGGCTGCAACAGCTTGTGGGTGCCGATCAGGATGTCGATCTGGCCATCAGCCAACCGGATCAGCGCCTCGCCGGTTTCCTTCTTCGTCTTGAAACGTGACAACACCTCGACGCGGATCGGCCAGTCGGCCAGGCGATCGCGGAAGTTCTGGAAGTGCTGTTGGGCGAGCAGGGTGGTCGGTGCCAGCACACCCACTTGCTTGCCGGCAACGGCCGCGACAAATGCGGCGCGCAGGGCAACTTCGGTCTTGCCGAAGCCGACATCACCACACACCACCCGATCCATCGGCCGGGGCTTTGAGAGGTCGGCAATCACCGCTTCGATGGCCTGCAACTGGTCCGGGGTCTCCTCGAATGGAAATGCAGCAGCGAATTGCTCGTACATCAGACGGTCGATGGCCAGTGCGGTACCGCTGCGCGCCTCACGCTGCGCATAGATGGCCAGCAGCTCCGCCGCCACGTCGCGCACCTTCTCGGCAGCACGGCGCTTGGCGCGCTCCCAGGCATCGCCGCCGAGCGAATGCAGTGGCGCCATTTCCGGTGCCGTGCCTGAGTAGCGCGAGACCAGGTGCAGATGCGACACCGGTACATACAGCTTATCGCCCTTTGCGTACTCGATGGCAAGAAACTCGCCGTCGATGCCGCCAACATCCAGCTTCAACAAGCCCTGGTAACGGCCAACGCCATGATCGACATGCACGATGGGCGCGCCGATGGCCAGTTCGGAAAGATCGCGGATGACCGCTTCCGGATCACGCGCCGCACGCTTGCGTCGACGGCCCTGCTGCGCGCGTTCGCCCAGCAACTCGTGTTCAGTGAGCACACACAGGGCAGGCGAGCGCAGCGCGAAACCTTGTTCCAATGGGGCCACGGTGATGGCCATGCGCGGTTCGTTGCCGCCGCCGGCGAATTCCGGCCAGGAGCCCACGGTCTGCAGGTTCATGCCGGCCGCATTGATCTGTTCGATCAGGGCTTCGCGGCGGCCCGCCGATTCGGTGGCAATCAACACGCGGCCGGGGTAGCTCGCCACAAAGCGGGCGAGTTCGGCAGCCGGTGCTTCATCCTTGCGATTGATCGGCAGCGGGGGTGCCGGTTGGGTATTCAGGTTGGCTGCGCGTGCATCGCTCGGCGTTGCCACCAGGTCGATGCGCAATTGCCGATTCAGGCGCTCGCGCAGTTGCTCGGGTGTCAGATACAACTCGGCGACTGGCAGGATCGGGCGCTCGAGGTCGTGTGCGCGTTGCTCGTAGCGATCCTGGGCCTGTCTGAAGAACTGCGCTGCCGCGTCCAGCGCGCCTTCGCCAAGCACGAACAGGGCGTTGTCAGCCAGGTATTCGAACAGGGTTTCGGTCGGACCGAAGGCGCTGTCGGCAAAAAACATTGGCAGGTAGTACTCGATGCCGGCAGGCGCGGTGCCTTCCTTGATGTCCTGATACAGGGGGCAGCGGCGCGGATCGATCGGGAAGCGTTCGCGCAACGCGTTGCGGAAGGCGCGTGCACTGTCCTCATTCAGCGGGAACTCGCGCGCCGGCAACAGGCGCACCTGATCGACCTTGTGCGCTGAGCGCTGGGTTTCCGGATCAAACGTGCGGATGGAATCGATGTCCTCGTCCAGCAACTCCACCCGATAGGGTTCGCTGCTGCCCATCGGGAAGACATCGACGATGGCGCCGCGAACCGCAAAGTCGCCAGGCTCCAGCACCTGCGAAACGTTGCGATAGCCCGACGCGGTGAGGCGGCGTTGCTCCTCGTCAAGATCGAAGCGCTGGCCATTTTCGAGCACCAGGCTGGAACCGCCGATGTAGCTGCGCGGCGCGAGGCGTTGCATCAGGGTGGCCACCGGCACCACCAGTACACCGCGCTTCAGCCTGGGCAGGCGATACAGCGTGGCCACGCGCTGCGAAAGGATGTCCGGGTGTGGTGCAAACAGGTCGTAAGGCAGGGTTTCCCAATCAGGAAATTGCAGCACTTCCGTTTCCGCACCGGCAAACACGCGGATGGCGGATTCAAGTTCCAGTGCCGTGTGCGTGTCACGGGTCAGCACCACCACCAGACCGTCGTGGCGGCGCGCGGCTTCAGCCAGGGCGAGGCCAAGGGCAGCACCGTGCGGCGTGCTCCACTGGCGACGTAGCTGGGTGCCCGTGGGCAGGGGAGCGTCGATCAAGAGGGTGTTCGTCATCGGATTCCACAAACAGCGACAGCGCCGGAAGCAATGCATGCCCAGCGCGGGGCGCGCAGTTTAGCCTGTCGCTGGGAAGTGTGTGGACTGTGCAGGTCGAACTTCAGCCCGATGCGGCGGTTCAAAAACAGTGTCGGGTTGAAACCCGACCTACAACCGCAACGCGATTCCGGGATGACAATCGATAGCGGGCCTGTAGGTCGCCATTTCGCCTCCGCTGTCAACTAGGCAACAAGCGTCCGTCCGCTGAATGGGTAGCGGAAGGGCAGGTCTCGTTGCGTTGTTGACCGACTCCCGGCGTGTTGATGTTGTGGGTTCGT
>SHNG01000136.1 GCA_004295005.1 Gammaproteobacteria bacterium | reverse complement strand
TGTTCGAAGCCGACGCGACCGAGTAGCCAGCCGGGCTTGTCGCGGGTCGGGTTGAGCGTGGGGTCGCTGGTGAACACGAGTTCGTAACCGGCTTGCCGCGCCTGCTCGGCAATGGCCGGGGTGTAGCGGCCGTGCGGAAAACTCATGGTTGGCGGTGGCAAGGCGGGAACCAGGTGCGGGGCCACGGCCTTGCGTGCACCGGCCAGTTCGGCATCCAGGTTTGTGGCGCGGGTCATCGGTGTGTGCGTCTTGCCGTGCAGTCCGATGGCAACGCCGCCCTGTTCCAGTTGCGCCAGTTCCTGCGCATCGACCATGTGCCGATGGCCGTCATCCATGGCTTCGGCAAATGGAACCAACACGACCTCACGTGCAGCATCGTCCAGTTGTTCCAGTGCGGCAATGGCCTTGCGCAGGGTGCCGACATCGTTTCCGGCCGGGTTCGTCGCTTGCCCTGCGGCAGCCATCACTGCCTGCGGACTGAGCTTGCCCAAACGCCAGCCTGCGATCAGGCGCTCCTGGAAAAACGGTAAGCGCCGCCCGATCACATCGGCCACCACGAACAACAGCGCCGGCAGTCCGGACTTGCGCAGTCGCGGCAATGCGAAATCGGCATTGTCCTTCCAGCCGTCATCGAAGGTGATGAGCAGGGCGCGATCCGGCAGTCGGGTGCCGTCCTTGCGCGCGGCCAGCACATCGGCAGTCGAAACCACGTTGTAGTGGCGTTGGAAGAAGTCGAGGCAACGCTCGAACAGGCCCGCATCCAGGGTGTAGTCGGGATCGCAGGAGGCCCAGCGCGGGTCGCTCGGATCGATCACCCGGTGGAACATGACCACTGTCAGGCTGCGCCGGTTGCGAAACCGGTGGTACAGGCCGAGCAGCCCGCTACCATAGAGAGACTTCTTGACGAGATCCGACAGCATGGGTGCAGTTCCAGTGGTTTCCGCCATCATACCGACATACAACCGGCGCGAGCTGGTGATCCGCGCGATCCGTTCGGTGCTCGCGCAAACACGAGCGGTGGAGGAAATCATCGTTGTCGATGACGGCTCCACCGACGGTACTGGCGAGGCGCTGGCCGCGGAGTTTGGCGACCGCATCGTCTACGTGCGCCAGGCCAATGCGGGCGTCTCGGCGGCACGCAACCGGGCGATGGCCATGGCGCGCGGCCTCTATTTCGCCTTGCTCGACAGTGACGATGAATGGTTGCCGGAAAAGACCGCACGCCAGGTCGCGTTCCTGGAGTCGCATGCAGACTTCGGCATGGTGCTGTGCGATGTCGAACGCGTGGACATTGACGGTCGCCATATCGACCGCTTCCGGCGGCGCGACGTGATCCCGGAGGATGGCTGGGTGCTGGACAAGGTGTTGCAGGATCCGGCCCTGGCCCCGGTCTCGGCCATGCTGCGGCGTGAGGTGTTTGCCGATATCGGCGGTTTCGATGAATCCCTGGCCACCGCCGAGGATCTGGATTTCCATTTGCGCGTGGCCAGCAAGTGGCCGATCGGCGTGGTCGATGAAATTCTTGCACGCGCAATCCGAGGACACGACGGACTTTCCTCGCTGGCGCGCACCTACGACGACTACACGCGGGTAATCGAACGCGCCGTTGCCGCAGCGGAAAACCAGGTACCTCTGGCCGAGCGCCAACGCGCGCTGGCCGCAGCCTACCTGCGCAACGCACGCGGCGCGGTGTTTGCCAATCGCTTCCGCGATGCCTGGCAATGGACGCGCAAGGCCACCCGCACTTCAAGCGATGCGCGCATACGCCGCGATGCGCGCGCCACCCGCCTGCTCGCGCTCAAGCGTTTGCTGCTCAATCTGCTGGGTCGTGGTCAAGGTTGAGCCATCAAGGCTAATCCTGCCGCTAAACTTTCCAGCACACCTTGGTTAAGGGCAGCTCTCATTTGCCTCGAAGCCATCAGCAAAAATCAAATCGAATGGGCTTCCGAACTCATAGGCGCCAATATCCGGGACCGAGTTCCAAACTCTTGGGAAATTCGGGCCACGCTGATCAAACTGCGGAAGTCCGGAGGCACAAGGATCGCCCGAATCAATTGCGGGACTCCCAGGCAATAGCGCCATCGTTGAGGTCAGTCCACCGTTGTTTTGAAGTGGACCCAGCAAAGGGGCTATGGAGAGCGCTCCGGTAATTGAGCCAGGCATAGTGATTATGTCGTGGGAGTTCACGTAGACGGGAGCAGTACCGATGTTGACTGCGCCATTGCGCAAGGTGTTGGGTTGCACCGTCTCCATATCAGTCACCGGACCTCCATCATCTGTGCTACCGGTGAGTATCGTATTTTGTAGAACTATGGAGGCTATCGAAGAAAGTCCCCCAGCAGTGGACTGCAAGTAACCTACGTTATAAATGCCACCGCCTGATCCTGCCCCTCCTGGTGTAATCACCCGATTTGCGGCAATAGTCGTGTTTGTGAGCGTGACCGACCCATTTAAGTTGAAAATTCCTCCGCCCAGTCCTTTGCCCGGGGGTGTGGCATCGCCGCCTCGCGCCGTATTGAACGCGATCGTTGTGTTGACAATCTCAATACTTCCATTGTGATTGAATATTGCCCCGCCCATACCAGCACCGCCGTTGCCTGCACCAAAGCCGGGCGCCGCCCCACCTCCGCCAAAGCCGCCAGATCCGTTCGGCAAACCGCCACCGGCACCAAATCCACCGCCTCCGCCACCTTGTCCATTGACCGCAGATCTACCGCCGCCACCACCAACACCACCGCCGCCGCCCCAACCTCCACCAGTTGAACCGTCGCCACGCCCCCCAAAACCAAAGTTGCCACCAGATCCGCCTGGATTGCTCCCCTGCGCATTGCCACCACCGCCACCACCGCCGTCACCTCCGATCCCCGGCAATCGAACGCCGCCCCCTCCATTACCGCCCAGCCCACTCGTTCCACCGCCATTGCCTGCAGAGGGACCACCTGCATTGCTGCCATTTGATGTAGAGCTGAATCCACCTCCCCCACCGCCACCTGACGTGGTACTTCCACTACCCCCGGCTCCACCACCCCCTCCTGGGAAAACTCCACCGAATCCACCTCCATTTCCGTTAGAGAGAGCATCCTGCCCAATTCCGCCGCCACCCGCGCTTCCAGTAGCTTCACCGCCAGATGCTTCGTTCTGTGTCAGCGTAACTCCGACGAGCAAGAGGCCACCCTGATTGAATATTGCCCCGCCCATTCCGGCACCTCCCCCGCCTCCACCGTTTCCACCTTTCGCTACGCCACCAGAAATTGTTGCGTTAGTGATCGTGAGCAGACCTGACGGCAGGCCACTCAAACCACCTGAGACATAGAAGATTCGGAAATTCCCTGAGCTCCCTTGACGAGCTAAAGTCGCCCCGTTTCCTTGAATGCTTATTTCTGATGAGATGGCCGGCAGGCCGTTGGGGCCATACCAATAGTTGTTGGCGCCTGTTATCGAATAAATACACGCGCTGCCGAGTTGAATTGTATCGAGGCCAGGATTGACACTTTCATCGTTGGCCATTTCGATGGCTGATCTCAGCGCGTCCACATCGCCGGTGAACCCATCGCAACCTGCAATAAACTCAGATGCCTGCACGGAATGGACAAACACTATGAACGCCATCGAAAACAGATATGAACGTCCTAAGTCAAACAGCTTCGAATTCTTCATGGCACCTCGATCCCGAGCTTTATTTCCAGCTTGTCCTCGCCATTGGTGACTTGTCGGCTCGCCTGACGAACAGCGTCAAGCTCTCGTCTCGCATGCTCGATTTCCACTCCTCACCAACACGTTCAAACCCCAGTCCAATCATTGTCTTGTGCATGCCGATATTGTCAACTCGTGAGGTCGCGAAGACTCCGTCCCCTTCTGAACTTGCGACTAGCGTCTTACATAGCTGCCCCGAAATGCCATTCTTGCGCGCGTTCAGTAAGACAAAGACCCATCCCAACTCAAATCGAAATTGATCTACCGCAATTGTTACCCCCGATTTCGCCTGAATTCCATTTCGGTACGAGTCATCCGGATTCTTCAATCCCCCTACTCCGACAAGCCCTTCTTCAGTTCGTGCGAACGCGATGCAGTGTGCCAGGACTACTCTGTCGCGAAGACCGTTTCCACTAACCTCGCCACCCTCAATTACGAGCTCGACGAATTCGTCAATTTCCTTGGAGGAGAATGCCTCTGGCTTTCCGGCGCAAATTTTTGACGCGGCGTTATACATGACGTTGATCGCAGGATCCTCTAAGCACCAGATTGCAGCCTAGCGTCGGATAATGCTAGAAATAAGACAACTGCCGAAGTCGCGCAGCAGCTACCCGACTCCCAAGGATGGATGCAGAAGGCCAAACGCACCTCAAGCGATGCACGCATCCGCCGCGATGTGCGCGCCACCCGCCTGCTCGCGCTCAAGCGTTTGCTGCTCAATCTGTTGGGCCGCAAGCGCGGGTGATTTCGCGGCAATGCGTATCCGGGCCGTGAGCCGACCTGCCCAGTCGTGTTCCAAGCACGATGGATTCGAGGGAAGTTCGTGCAATTTGGATCAATCTGCGTAGGTGGGTTCAAGCGGCGCAGCCGCGGAACCAACGCTGACGGGAGTTGCACGACCCCTGTGTCTTGCATGTTGTTCGTCGGCTCCAACCCTGAGGGCCGTGAGCCGACTTACCCAACCCTTGCGGTGGCTCCGACCCTGAGGGCCGTGAGCCGACCAAACCGACCCCGTACTTCTCCGCGTCTCGGGGACTCAATCAAAGCCGTTGGCAAAGATCAGGTCTGATGCCGCCGAGTCGAAGCGCCAGATGTTGCCGTTCTGGTGATCAACCAGATAGAGATCGCCGTTCTGGCCTTCGCCAAAGGCAACCACGGTGCCGTAGCCGGGATTGATGTTGGAATCGAACACGGTGAAGCTCCAGTTTCCACCACCGCCCTGGCTCCCGACAAAGACTTCGCTGGTGCAGGAATCACCGAAGATGTAGTCGCCATTCAACGGCCCGATCGGACCGCGATAACGCACACCACCGGCGATAGAGCAACGGCTGTTGGCGTGGGAATACTCCATGATCGGGGCCAGTGAACCGTAGGTGGCCGGACAGGTGGACCCGGTGCCGCCGGGACGACCGGGATGATTGCCTTCGCATTGCGGGTATCCGAAATTGCGGTTGCTGCCGCCGGCGGCCGGAAACCGGCTGATTTCCTCCCAGTTGCCTTCGCCGACATCGCCGATGTACAGGTCACCATTGGCGCGGTCGATGCTGAAGCGCCAGGGATTGCGAAAGCCATAGGCCCAGATTTCCGCGCAGGTGTTGGCTGTGCCCGCGTACGGATTGCTCGCCGGGATCGCGTACTGCGCCGGTTGTCCGGCGGTGGCGCCGCACATGTTGGCGCTTGCCGAAGCGGTGGTGGCGCGCACATTGAGGCGCAGGATCTTGCCCATCAGGAAGTAGTCGATGTTGCCGACATTCTTCTTCCACAGGTTCTGCGCAAGATCTTCCGGATCGAACGAGCCGGTACCCGAGCCGGTACTCCAGTAAAGAAGGTTGTCCGGTCCGAAATGGATGTCGCCACCATTGTGGTTGTAGAAAAGCGGTATGCGCATGACCTCGGTGTTGCTGCCGGAGAACACATTGGCAGCGGGATTGGTCGCATCGAGTCGGCGCAGGATCTCGCCAACACCGGGGGCGGCGGTGTAGACAATGTAGAGGATGCCGTTGCTGGCAAACGAGGGATCGAAGGCAATGCCGAGCAATCCACGCTCGACATCCGAGGTGTCCACCGTTTGTGTGTAGTACGGAGTCGAAAGCAGGGTGCCTGCCGCATTGACCACCCGGATGTTGCCGCCGCGCTCGAGCACGAACATGCGCCCGCTGCCGTCCATGGGGCTGCGGATGGCCACCGGATCATTCAACCCGGAAGCGTAGAGAGTCAGATGAAGATCGCCGGGAATGGCCGCAGCGGCCATGCCGGAAACTGCAATCAGCAAAAACGAAACCAGCGCGCGGACGACACCCGCCCATGCATGCGTGTTCATGAAGAATTCCTTGTGGCTCCCGCCAGCGAGCAGGCGAAATGCACCGATCCTGATCCACCCGACCGCTTCTTGACGTGCAAGCGTCCGGGCACCTTCCCCTGAATGTCGATTATGTCAGGGCGCGAATCGTCGCGTCATCCACTGCGCAAGGTGCTCGATCAGTTTTCGCCTGTCCGTTTCCTTGAAGAACGTGTGGTCGCACTGCGGCCAGTGGTCAAACTGCACGGATTCGGCCTTGCTTGCCGCCCCGTAGGTTTCCCCGAACTGGCGTGGGTGCAGGAAATAACCTGCGCCGCCGGTAAACACGAACAGCAGGGCAACACCGCGTTGTACCAGGCCACCGATCTGTACGCGCTCGATGCCCTGCTCCGGCCAGTCGCGAAGTTCGTCCGCACTCATGGCTGGCGAGGCACGCCGCCTTGTACGCCGCAGCAGCGATGCGAGCCAGGCACGCGGAGGCTTCGCCAGCAGCCGGCGCAGGCGTGCCCAGCGATACCAGCAACCCGTGCGCGCCAGCCCATCGATGGAAATCACGCCAATCACGCGTGGATCCGTCAGCGCCAGCTGCCAACCCAGATCGGCCGCGCTGCACAGGCCGCCGACAACAAACCGGCGCAAGCCATGTTTCCTTTCCAGCACATCCATGTCGGCGCGCATGGTTTCCAGCAAGGGACGATCGCTGCGCGCAAGTGCGTCACCGATGCCGGGAGCATCGAATCGGAAACTGGCAATGCCTGCCTGGGCAAGTCGTCGGGCAAGGCGTACATGCAGGCGGAACGGACCGCTGCGATGGATGAATCCGGCATTGAGCAGCAACAGGCAGACGCGATCTTCTGCGTGCACATCCGGGGCATTGAGCAGACCAAAACGGTCACCGCCCAGATTGACGATGGCTTCAGGGTTCATGGAACCGCTCCCGCGTCGGCAAGGCGAGCGGCAATCGCCCTGATCGGCGGAAGCCCGATGCGTGCCATGTCGAGTTGATCGGCCCAGCCCGCCAGTGGTTCTTCCAGAGTCATCAACCCGGATGCGGATGCGCTCTCGCTGGCTGCGGCCGCATCGAGAATCAGCAGGTGTGATGCATCCAGGTCATTGAGCACGAGTACGGCGTGAGCCAGTTCATCGTGCAAACCGACACCGCAAGGGAATCCCATGACCGTTGCCAGATCTTCGGCGAGATCCGCTACGGGCCGTGCATAGCGCTCGCTCGATTGGCGTTCGAGGTGGGCACGCTCGCGCAACTGCTCAAGATAGGCGCCGCCGTGCAGGATCGGTTGCCAAAGCCAGAGGCGCCCGGCCTTGCCTTGGCGAAACACGGCCGCTGCCGGGTGCGCGCCGGCACGAATGCCCAGTGCAACCAAGCGCACCCTACCCGCCCGTTCGCCCAGCCAGTTTGCGGCAGCAAGGGCGTCACGTTCAGCACCACGCATCGAGAATGTCTCGTCCGCGCCTTCGGAATCGCCGCTGCCGAGATAGTCGAAACGCAGCACCGCAAAGCCATGCCCGCACAGCGCATCGGCCAGCAGGGCAAACAGCCGTTGGCTGCGAACGTGTTCGTGGAAGAACGGTGGACAGATGAGGATGCTGCCGCGCGGCGGCGTGTCCGGCATGTGCAAGACACCAAACAGGCGCCCCTCGGCCAGCGGAATCCAGATCGGTTCCGGCGTCATGTATCAGACTCGCGTTTGATGCCGAACATGCGCAACGCGCGTTCGCGCAAGGACAGTTGCACTCGCGCACCGGGCTTGATTGCCTGCTCAGGCACATCGGCCGCGAGCGCCCTCAGGCTGCTGTTGGCGATCTTGAGGATGCCCAGTCGCACGCCGCTGTAATCCTCGACACGCGCCACCAGGGTCATGGCCAGCAGGGAATGGCCACCGAGATCGAAAAAATTGTCGGCAGGCGATACCTGCGAGACACAAAGCAATTCTCTCCACAGGTCCGCCAGCCAGCGTTCGGATGGACTCATCGCCTCGGCGCCCACTTCGCCGACAGTTGCAGGGCTGGACGCCCGGGAACCGGCAGCAACCCGATCTCCATCCTGCATGACACGCGCAGGCGTCGAGGTGAAGCGCCGCGCTGCTGCGACATCTTCGGCCGCCCATGCCACAAGTTCGGCAATGCTGGACTGCGGCGCGGCCAGTACCTGATCGAGCACTTCCAGATAGCGCGCGGCAACCTGGCGCGCCGTGGCGGCCTCGAACAAGTCGGCGTTGTAGAGCACACCGCCGGTCATGCCCTTGCCATGTTCGAGGAACCAGATGGCAAGATCCTCGCTGGCTGCACGCTGGAAGATCAGAACCTGCTCCTGGGCCAGACCGCCCCAGTTGCAGATGCGCTCGCGCGCATCCTGGTAGGAAAACTGCGCCTGGTAGAAGTGCGTGGTGCCGGCCAGTTCGCGCATGCCGGGCTCGCGCATCAGGTCTTCCAGTTGCACGTCGGGGCTGGCCAGGCAGCGTGTCACCGAGGCTTTGACCCGAGTCGAAAGTGCGAGCAGGTTTTCGCCAGGATCGATCTCCACCGGCAAAGGCAACAAGTTGGTGAACAGGCCCATCACGTGCTCGACTTCACTCGATGCACGCACGCGTACCGGGGTGCCGACAACAAGGTTGCTGCTGCCGACATAACGCCACAGCACCGCATACCATGCCGCCAGCAGGAGCATGAACACGGTGGCATCGGCGCTTCGCGCAAGCGCGCGCAGTCTTTCCGTGGTTTCGCGCGATACCGAGATCCATTCGGTCATGCCGCGGCCAACCAGCGAACTTCCGCGTGCGTGATCGGTCGGCAAAGGCGGTGGTGGACCGGTGCGCACCAGACGCTCGCGCCAGTAGTCCAGCTCACGCTGGAATTGCTCGCGATAGGCAGGCCCCTTGAGCCAATCTGCGTGCCACTGTGAGAACTCGCCATAGCTGGCCGGCATGGGTGCAAGGCGTGGCGGGCGTTTTTCGCGCTGCGCGGAATACAGCTCGGAGAACTCGGTGTAGAACAGGTCGAATGACCAGCCATCCCAGATGATGTGGTGGGGCATGAAGAAGAACACGTGTTCCTGCGCAGACAGGCGGAACATGGCGATGCGATACAGCGGGAGGGATTCGAGATTGATGAGCTGATCGGTCAGCGTCTCCAATCGCTCCATCAGGCGTTGTTCGCGGTCGGCAGGCGCGAATCCGGACAGATCCTCGGCCGGGAACAATTGCGGCGGCGGTTCCTCGTGAATGCGTTGGATCACCTCGCCGCCGACCTGCACGACCGTGGTGCGCAAGATGGACTGACGCTCGACCAGTGCCTCGAACGCACGCTGGAAAGCCGCTTCGTCCAACTCGCCGCGCAGGCGATGGGCCGAAGGCGTGTTGTAGACCACAGTGCCCGGATTGAGCTGCTCGAACAGCCACAGGCGCTTCTGCAGGAGGGACAGCGGCGCGAAGCGGGGATCTTCCAGATGTGTGATTGCCGGAGGCTGTTGCACGCCTGAGACGGTGATGCGTTGGCCGATGGCGATGGCCAGGGATTCGATATTCGGGTTTTCGAACAGCAGGCCGAGCGAGAGCTTCAGGCCGAACTCGCTTCCGAGGCGCGCGGTGAGTTGCGCGGCAAGCAGCGAATGACCGCCAAGCGCGAAGAAATCCTCATGCACGCCAATGCCCGGCAGCGACAACGCACTTTCCATGGCGGATGCGATGCGTTGCTCAAGCTCATTGCGTGGTGCCACGTGTTCGCGTGCTTGTGAGCCTTGCCCGACCTGGGGTGCAGGCAGGCGCGCCCGGTCGATCTTGCCATTCGGCAGCAACGGAATCGCATCCAGCACAACGAAATGCTGGGGCAGCATGTAGTCGGGCAACAGGGCGCGCAGATGATTGCGCAGCGCGGATTCGTCGAATGCGTTTTTCGCGTTCGTCGTGAGATAGGCCACCAGACGCTGGTCGCCGGCCCGATCCTCGCGCACGATGACCACAGCCTGGGTCACATCCGCGTGGCGCAGCAGATTGCTTTCGATGTCGCCCAGTTCGATGCGGAATCCGCGCACCTTCACCTGGAAGTCGAGGCGGCCGAGATGTTCGAGCAACCCATCGTTGCGCCAGCGTCCACGGTCGCCGGTGCGATAGCGTCGCGCCCCCCTTGTTGATGCCTGTGGATCGGCAACGAAGCGTTCCGCCGTCAACTCCGGCCGATCCAGATAGCCGAGGGTGACGCCTGCGCCACCGATCACGATTTCTCCAGCCACACCGGGCGGACACGGCGCGCCGAGGGCATCGACAATCGCGATGCTCGTGTTGGCAATGGGCCGGCCAATGCTGATCGGCGCATCGGTGTTCGTGATGCGCACGCAACTTGACCACACCGTGGTCTCGGTTGGGCCATACATGTTCCACAACGAATCACAACGCTCGATGAGACGCGCGGCGAGATCGCAAGGCAAGGCCTCGCCACCACACAGGGCCTTGAGTGCGCTGCGACCGGACCATCCCGACTCGATCAGCATGCGCCAGGTGGAGGGCGTCGCCTGCATCATGCTGATGGCCTGCGCCTGTATCAGTTCGGACAGGGTGCGCCCATCCAGGGTCTGTTCGCGCGTTGCAATCACCACGCAAGCGCCGCGGGTGATCGGCAACAGCAATTCAAGCACGGCAATGTCAAACGAGAGCGTGGTTACGGCGAGCAGGCGGTCATCTTCCGCGAGCCCCGGTTCGTTGCGCATGCTGGAGAGGAAGTTCGCCACCGCGCGATGCGGCACGCACACGCCCTTGGGTTTGCCGGTCGAACCGGAGGTGTAGATCACATAGGCGATGGCTTCGCAATCGGATGGCTGGGTTGCCGGATCTTCGGACCCGGCGACCTCCGGCAAGGCGTCCGCCGCATCGAGAACGAGAGTGCGCTCCGCAGAAAAATCGATGGCTCCGGCATGCGCGCCTTCGGTGACCAGCAACGCAAGCCTGGCATCCTGCGCCATGAACGCGAGGCGTTCGCGCGGAAAGGCGGGATCCAGCGGCACGTAACCGGCGCCGCTGCCCAGCACCCCGAGCACGGCAGCCAGCATGTCTGCGTGGCGACCGAGTGCAACTCCGACCAGATCACCCGCACCGACTCCGCGCAAACGCAGGGCATGGCTGATGCGGCGGGCGCGCGCATCGAGCTGGGTGTAACTCCAGCGTGTTGCACCCCATTCGACGGCAATGCGATCCGGCGTGAGTGCTGCCTGGCGCCTGAACAGTGCTTCCACGCGCAGCTTGTCGAAGGGCGTCGCCGCCGGTTGCAGGGCGCGCAATTCATCGAGCGCAGCGGGCGCGAGCATGGGCAAGGCCGCCACGGATTGCGTGGCATCGGCGACCACCGACTGTATCAGCATGGCGTAGCAATCCAGCCAGCGCGTGATGGTGGCTTCATCGAACAGATCGCTGTTGTACTGGCATTCGAACACCAGGCCGCCATCCACCTGCACGGCGTTCACGAACAACTCGAAGTTCTCGAAGCTGCGCGCCACGCTGGCCAGGCGCACCGACCGCGAGTCGAACTCAAGTGCTGCCACATCCAGCCCGGGATCGAGATTGAACAACACAGAAACCAGCGGCAGGCGCGACGGATCACGCGCCAGGGCGAGACGCTTGAGCAGGCTGCCAAAGGTGTAGCGCTGGTGTTCGAAGGCATCCAGAAGGTCGCTGCGCACGCGCTTGAGCAGATCGCCGAATGCCTGTGCCGGATCGAGGCGGATGCGCAGGGGCAGCACATTGACCGCATGCCCGACCATGCCTTCGTGCCCATCGGATTGGCCGGCGGCGGGAATGCCGATAACCAGATCATCCTGTTGGCTGATTCGCTGCAACAGCACGCCGAACACCGTTGCCAGGGCAGCAAACAGGCTGGCCCCATGCGTGGCACCCATGCGCCGCAGCGCCGAGAGCTGCCCGCCATCGATAGCCAGATCCACCCGCCGCGAGGCAAAACTGCGTTGGCGCGGCCGACTCCGGTCCAAGGGCAAGTCCAGGGGAGCGGGCAGCGATGCGAACCGCGAAAGCCAGAAAGCCTCGTCGTCGCGGAACCGCGCTGTCTGCCGGTGCTCCACTTCGGCCACGGCGAAATCCGCAAATGAATCTGCCGCGGGCAACTCCGCGCGCGCGTCTTCGCATTCCTGTCGGTACAGCAGGGCAAGCTCGCGCGCGATCACGCCGAATGACCAGCCATCACAGACGATGTGGTGGGTACCGAGCAGCAGGATGTGTTCGTCCTTCGCCAGGCTCAGGATTTCTGCACGCAGCAGCGGCGCGTGGCCGAGATCGAACGGGGTTTCCACCGAACGCCGCAGCGCCTCGTCCATTGCAGCCTTGCGTGCAGCGGGGCCTTGCATCGACAGATCGACGCGATCAAGGGCAACCTGTGCTGCGGATGCCACGCAGAATTGCAGGCCATCGGCACTCATGCTGCCACGCAGGGCATCGTGCCGATCCGCCACGCGCTGCACCGCACGCGCCAGCGCTTCGATATTCAGCGCCGTATTGAAATGCAGGGTGACGGATTCGTTGTACGCGAGCGATGCACAGGCGCCGAGGCTTGCCGCCAGCCAGATCTCGCGCTGCGACTCGGTGGCAGGCACCACGCGCGCCAGCGGTGCATCGGCAAACGGATCGTAGTCGACCGCCGTCCGTTGCGGCGTCGAATCAGCGGGCGCCATCAGGCATCCACCTTCAGGTATTTGCCCGGCTGCTCGGGGTTGGGCACGAACCAGGCCGGATTACCTGCCGCATCCTTGCCCAGGCGCGCACCCGGAACCGGCGGTTTGTCGGCATCGAATGCCGCCTCTTTTGCCGTGGTGCGCCGTGGCAGGAACTCGGCTTCCTGCAGCTCGAGAATGGACTCCCGGAAGGCCTCGGCAATGGCCTTGAAATCGGCCTCGGCGTGCGCCGTGGTCATGAAACAGGGGAAGTTGTCGAGAATATGGATGCCACGGCTGCGCATCATCGCAAACAACAGGTCCTGCAGCGGATGGTCTTCGAGGAAACTTACCTTCCACACCGAGGCAAAGTGAACGATGCTGATCGGTGCGCCAAGTTCGCGGCACGCGCGGTTCATGCCATCGACCATCGCCGCACTGCGCGCGTTGAGGTTTTCCTGCAATGCCGAACCTTGCGCTGCGACATGGTCCAGCACGGCGCTGGCCGCAGCCAGGGCCAGCGGATGACGCACGAAGGTACCGGCAAAATAGGTGACACCCACGGTTGGCACCGAATCGTCGCCGAACTGCCAGTGGCCACCATCCAGTGCATCCATGTAGGCACGGCGGCCGGCAATAACGCCGATCGGAAATCCGCCACCGACCACCTTGCCATAGGTCGCCAGGTCGACATCGATATCGAAGTACTGCTGCACTCCGCGTGGATGCGCGCGGAAGCCGGTAACCACCTCGTCAAAGATGAGCAGGCTGCCGGAGTCACGCGTGATCGCGCGCAATTCGTGCAGGAATTCGCGCGGCTGGAAATCCGGGCGTCGGCTTTGCACCGGCTCGACCAACACCGCCGCAATCTCCTTGGCACGCTCCTTGATGATGGCCAGGGCTTCCGGCGTGCCGTAGTCGAGCACCAGCACGTTTTCCGAGGTATTGCGCAGGATGCCCGGCGCAGCCGGCACCGAGCGCAGGTTGCGCGTGCCACGCACGATCACCTCGTCGAAGATGCCGTGGTACGAGCCGGTGAAGATGACCAGGGTATTGCGCCCGGTCACCGTGCGCGCAATGCGGATCGCGCCCATGACCGCTTCCGAGCCGGTATTGCACAGGCCGGCGCGATCAAACCCGGTGACCTCGCACACCTTGCGCGCGACTTCGCCGGCCAGCACATGCTGGGGTCCGATCTCGTATCCCAACTCAAGCTGGGCCTTGACCGCATCGAGCACGAACTTCGGCTGCCAGCCGAACAGGTTCATGCCGAAGCCGTTGAGTGCATCGATGTATTCGTTGCCGTCGATGTCCCACAGGCGCGATCCCTGCGAACGCTCGACCACGATCTGGTAGATGATTTCCTTGAGCAAGGGACGGAAACCGTTGACCACGCGCGGATCGGCCAGATGCGGGCGATGCTCGGTGGTGTAGTCCTTGGAACGCCGGGTACGCGCAATGTAGCGACGCATGAATGCGGCAAGGCGTTGTTGCTGGCGTTCGCTGAGTTCATTGCGCGTGGAATGGATGCGCGCAATCGCGCCGAATGCCTTCTTCACGTCGTAGCGTGTATGTGCCAGCGCGGCCTCTTCGTCGGCGGGCGTGACCGCAGCAGCGTTCGCGGGTGCAGGCGTCGGTGCCGATGCCGATGCCAGCGGTGCGGGCGCGGCGGCCACAGGCTGAGCACCTGCCAGCATGGCCAGTTGCTGCTGCATGATCTGCATCTGCTGCTGGATGACCTGTTGCAGCAATCCGCTTGGCGCTGCACCGCTTGTCGGAACCGCAAGCGACAGTGCTGCCAACCCGGGCGAAACGCCTGGCGCCGGAACCGTCGGCAACGCAGGCGCATCGGCAGGCATCAGCGCATCGACATGCGCGAGCAACAGTTCCAGCGAGGACACGTCTTCCATCAGTTGACGGAAGCTGAGCTTGAGCGAGAACGCGTTCGACAGATGCAGGGCCAATTGGGTCAAGGCCAGGGAGTCGAGTCCAAGTTCGATGAAGCTCATTGATTGTTCGGCTTCGGCAATCTCGGTTCCGGTGACTTCCTCGATTGCGCAGCGCAAGCGGGTCAGCAACACGGGGCGGCGGTCGGTGGCAGCGCTGGGTGCAGGCTGGGCGGCCATGGAAATCTCCGGCATCGCAACAAGGGTTGATGGAGTGTCAATCGGCGCTGGTGCCATGGGCGCAATGCCCGTGCCAGCGTCCAGCCAGTGACGGCGGCGCTCGAAGGGATAGGTCGGCAGGCACAGGCGTTGCTTGCGCGAGCGCGGGTCGAGCAGGTGCAGATCCAGGGTCACGCCCTCGCACCAAAGCTGGCCAAAGGCCTTGCGCCAACCGGCCACCTCGGAATCGGGCGTATCCGACAGCGAGGAAATTGCGGCATGCGGTCGCGGCGTGTGTTGCCGCGCAAGCGTGGTCAGGGTGGCTCGCGGACCGACTTCCAGCAGCACTGCGCGCGGCAACTGCGCGAAGGCGGTCAGCAGCGCGGCGGAAAACTTCACCGTGGCGCGCAGGTGCCGGGTCCAGTAGTCGATCGAGGTTGCTTCGGCATCCGACAGGTAGTGGCCGCTTGCGCTGGAAACGATGGGGATGCGCGGCGGCGCCAATGCAACACCGGCCAATTCGATGGCAAACGGTGCCAACACCGCATCCATCATCGCCGAATGGAAAGCGTGCGAGGTGCGCAACGGCCGACAGGCAATGCCGTCGGCTTCAAGCGCAATGCGCAGGGTTTCAATGTCGGCGATCTCGCCGGAGACCACGCAGGCCCTCGGAGCATTCACCGCTGCGAGATCGAGCGAGGCCGGCAGTCGCGCACGAAGCTGCGCTTCATCCAGGCGCACCGACAGCATGGCTCCGGCGGCTTGCGCCTGCATCAGGCGGCCGCGTCGGGCGACCACACGCAACGCATCCTCCAGCGACATGACGCCCGCCAGCACAGCCGCGACGAACTCGCCGACACTGTGGCCAACAAGCGCGACCGGTTGCAGGCCTGCGCCCAGCCACAGTTGGGCCAGGGCGTACTCGATCGCGAAAGTCGCCGGCTGGGTAATGCCGGTATCGAGCAAGGCTTGCGGATCATCCGCAAACAGGCGTTCGCGCAAATCGAATCCAAGTTCGCTGACCAGCAGGCTGGCGCAGTGATCCAGCGCTTCGCGAAACAGCGGTTCACGCGCATGCAGCTCGCGCCCCATGCCCGCGTACTGCGCGCCCTGGCCCGGAAACAGCATCACCACGCCATCATTGGCGATGTTCGATGGCGCATCAGCAATGCGCAGAGTGGCCAGTTGCCCCGCCGCGTCCGCTGCGCTGTCCGCCACCACGCAGGTACGCTGCGTGAATGCCTTGCGGCCCTGCGCCAGGGTGAAGGAAACATCCGCCAGATTGATGCCGGGATGGGCTTTCAGATGATTGGCCAGCGCACCCGCCTGTGCGACAAGTGCCGCAGGCGTGCGTGCCGATAGCATCAGCAGGTGCGGCCCTAGCGTCGCATCCGACGCGGGTACATCCGGCGCTTCTTCCAGCACCACATGGGCATTGGTACCGCCAACGCCAAACGAGCTGACTCCGGCACGCAAGGGGAACCCACCCTGCCACTCGCGCAGGGCCGTGTTCACGACGAACGGCGAGCGGGCGAAATCGATGGCCGGATTGGTCTTTTCGGCATGCAGACTGGCTGGCAGTACGCGATGCTGCAATGCGAGCGCCGTCTTGATGAAACCGGCTGCACCGGCGGCGATCACCAGATGCCCGACATTGCTCTTGAGTGATCCGAGCGCGCAGAAACCCGAGTCAGCGGTACTGCGACGGAAAGCCGTGGTCAGTCCGGCCAGTTCAATCGGATCACCGAGCGGCGTGGCGGTGCCGTGTGCCTCGACATAGCTGATCGATCGCGCATCGACGCCGGCATCCTCGTGCGCCATGGCGATCACCGCCGCCTGCCCGGCTTCGCTCGGCGCGGTGAAACTGGCCTTGTCGCCACCATCGTTGTTGACCGCGCCACCGCGCACCAGCGCGATCACCGGATTGCCGTCGGCCAGTGCGTCGGACAGGCGCTTGAGCAGAACCACGGCCGCACCATCGCTGAACACCGTGCCCTGGGCCTGCGCGGAGAATGTGCGCGTGCTGCCATCCGGCGAAAGCATCGCGCCTTCCTGGTACAGGTAACCGCTGCGCGGTGGGCAGGTCACCGATACGCCACCGGCCAGGGCCATGCCGCAGCGACCATTGCGCAAGGCTTCCACCGCCTGGCAGATGGCAACCAATGAGGTCGAACAAGCGGTGTGCACGCTGACCGCCGGACCGGTGAGGTTGAGCTTGTGCGCAACGCGGGTGGCGATGTAGTCCTTCTCGTTGGCCAGCATCACCTGGAATGCGCCCAGTTGCGCGACACGCTCCGGGTGCGCGGCAACATGGCGTTGTGCATAGCTTGCGTTGTACATGCCGGCAAACACGCCAACCGGTGAAGTGTGCTGATCGGGAATCTGCCCGCCTCGCTCCAGGCATTCCCAACACAGCTCGAGGAACAGGCGCTGCTGCGGATCGGTCAGTTCCGCCTCGCGCGGGCTGATGCCGAAGAATGCCGCATCGAAATCCTCCACGCCTTCAATGATGCCGCGCGCCGGCACATAGTCGGGATGGTTGCGCTCCGGCAAGGGGATCGAGGGGTCCAGCTCATCCACGCCGAAGCGACTGATCGATTCGCGACCCTCGCACAGGTTCTGCCAGAACGCCTCGACATCCGCCGCGCCGGGAAAGCGGCCTGCCACGGCGATCACCGCAATCGG
>SHNG01000126.1 GCA_004295005.1 Gammaproteobacteria bacterium | reverse complement strand
AATCGGCAACCAGTTCGGAAGAATGCAGGCGCAAGGTGATCTGCACGAAGCAGACCAGATCCAGTCCGAGCTTCTCATGATCAAGCAGGGCGACGTTGGCGCGGACCAGGCCTTGCTGCTGCAGGCGCCGCACCCGTGCGTGGGTAGCGGGCGCGGAAAGCCCGACACGTTGGCCAAGCTCGGCATTGGTCAGGCCGCTTCCCTCCTGCAAGAGACCGAGAAGATCAATGTCGGTGTTGTCAAGTTCGTTCTGCACGAGACAGTATTAAGCATAAGCACGCAGCATGGCAAGTCTATTCGTCATTGGTTGCCAAGCACAGAATATGATTCACTGGAATAACCCTCGGATCCAATCGAGGATCTGCACGAAAACCCCGCTGGATCAAGGACAACGTCCAGGACCCGCAGCACGCTCCTGAATGCAGCCTCCATCGCGTGCCTATTGATCGCCACCGGGCGATGCTGGCCGAAGCGCCGAAGAAGGAAGAAGTCCACAGTCACGGCGGCGGCGGTGGCATGGGTGGTATGGATTTCTGATCGCTTTTGCGATCTTCCTGACCGCAGGAGCAAGAGCGGTCATTCGTGGCCGCCCTGCCCAAAAGACACACGCTTCACGTTCCAACAAAAACCCCGCGAGCGATCGCGGGTTTTTTGCTTTTCGGCCTTGAATCTAAGCAGGGGCGAAGACAGGGGCGGGCGCACCATGGCCTTGAACTTCTCTCTGTTCGAGCCTAGTGTAAGGAATCCTTGTTTTCCGGATTCGCCATGCTGGCCAAGCTCACATCCAAGAACCAACTCACTTTGCCCAAGGCCGCCACAGCCGCGGTTGAGGCGACGGAATACTTCGACGTGCAAACGCGCGATGGCGCCATCGTGTTGACGCCTGTGCGTGTGCAGCGGGCAGATGCGGTGCGCGCCAAACTCGCGGAGCTTGCGCTGAGCGACGCAGACATCGAAAACGCCGTGCAATGGGCACGTCAACGCGTCGCCGAGCCAGTTGCCAAATACAAGCGCAAGCCTGCCACCAAGCCGCGCAAGACGAGCCGCGCCAAATCGTGAGCGGGTCACCCCTGCGCGTGGTGCTCGACACCAATGTCGTGGTGTCGGCCCTTGTGCTCCGCAGCGAAGTTGCCAGACGTCTGCGCGCGGCATGGCAGGGCGGGGCATGCATGCCTTTGGTCAGTTCTGCAACGGTACGTGAGCTGTTGCGCGTGCTGGCCTATCCCAAGTTTCGCCTCTCGGCCGATGATCGGCAGGAACTGCTGGCGGACTACCTGCCCTGGACTCAAAGCCTGCGCGATCCCCAGCCTGCACTGGCCTTGCCGAAATGCCGCGATCCACACGATGCCATCTTCCTGGAGCTCGCCGCAGCCGGCAGGGCGCGCTTCCTGGTCAGCGGCGATCATGACCTGCTGGCATTGGTGGGAAAGACACCGTTTGCCATCGTCACTCCCACGGATTTCCTGACGCGACTGGGAAAAGGTGTCGAAGCATGACCAGGCATTCTGGGTGCGGATCGGCTGCACGCGGAGCTCGCCGAGGTTTTGCGGGCTGAAGACACCAGCATGTGCGTCGCTGGTATTGGAGAGGCCCGCGGTTCGGACATCGCCATGGGATGTTGTCATGACTTGAAGCGATGGTTTCAACGTCGAAGCCATGTCATGGAGGTTTGCGGAAGGCGCTGGATGACGACAGCTCGCGGCTGTTGTATACCGAACCCATGGGTGCGCGCGAATTGACCAGGAAGCGGTTGCGTGACCGATGGATCGATCAGCCAACCGGAAAGATCGGTGTCGAAGTCGCCATTGACGACGAGGTTTTGTGCGCCAACGGAAGCGCAGGACAGACACAGCGCAAGAGTCAGGATGGTTCGGATCATGGAAGTCTCCAGCGCAAATGCAAAATGTGTGTCTGCACAAGCGGACGATGTTCGCAGCCCGCAGTCGGCTCCGTATCCGGCGGCATGCTGGCAACCATGCGGTTGTGTGGCATGAACATGCGCATGGCGCGTACCTCCTGGTTCCGTGGTCGGGTGGAATTGCCGTTGCGCCACGGCACCCAGCAATCGGCTGGATGCCGTGTGCAACCGTCAAGATCAAATGCAATCCGTACCAATCAATTGAATGTCTCGAAGCCGTCGGCAAAGATCACGTCGCTGCCATCCACCTCCAGGGTGATTCCGTCGAACCATGCGCTGATGTTGCGCGGGAAGGAGACACCGCCATCTTCTGCGATCAGGGTGATGGTGATCGAACTGGTGGGTGTCCAGTCCAGCGGCGTCAGATCGATGATGGCTGGTTGGGATGCCTGTCCCCAGCTCGTGCCCGAGCCAATCCCCAGCTCGCCGGAAACATTTGCGGTACCGGCATTGCATTGCTCGGTTCCGTTGTGGCGCAGTTCCCAAGCCAGTTTTGCGTAGTCACGATTGGCCACCGTGTTGCCGCCGCCCTTGCCGCGGCCATTGAGGGTGTAACGACCCGGCCCGGGCAAGTGGATGCATTGTTGGCCAACGAAAAAGCGTGGTGTTTGCGTATCGGAAATTGCGAACTTCCACGAGCCCGAACCGCTGCCACCAGCGACATTCTGCGTGCCGTCCCATGCCCCGGCGAACCAGGTCCACAGACGAAGGTCGGAAAAATCGAAGTCGGCATTGAGGACGAGGGGCTGGATGGACTGTCGTTCGTGCGCGCCCACGTCGCGCACGCCGCGCACGTTGGCCTTGATTGGCAGGTCCTGGTCACGCGGCAAACCCAGCACATCGCGATCATCGCCGCTGACCGCCGTGGCGAAGTCGACCGCCGGCGAGGCTGCACGCAAGCGATAGTCGCCATGCGCGGGGTCGATGAATCGTGGATTGGCAAATGTTGCCTCGAAACCGCCGCCAAGACTGCCGACTTCACTGGCAATCATCGCGGTGATGCTCTGTGATCCGCCGATGCGCGTGAGCGAGGTCAGGCCGGGTTGCCACAGGATCGAGCGTGCAAGGGTGACCGTGGAATCGTTGCTGGTGAGCAACTTGCTGCCACCGATCGTGTTGTTGGTGATGGTGGAGTCGACCACCGAGAACGTGCCTTCGCAATCAATGTGAATCAGCGCCTGACTGGTCTGGTTGTCGCTGATCAGCGCATTGTGCAGATACACCTCGCAATCATCGTCATTCGTCACGTGGATCAGATTTGCACCCTCGTTCGCCTGAACCAAGGTGCCACCAAGAGGAAGTTCAGACCCCAGGAACGGGGTGTCGCCTATGTAGACGGACCCACTGGTTGCTCCACGCACCACGGAACCGCTGGTGGCTTGTCCGTTGATGTCTTCGGCAACGTTGCCGATCAGTCCACCGCAATCGGTCCCTTCGCTGCACGGTATGGCACCGGCAGGCGCACTGCTGGCATTGAGATAGAACCAGGAGGGCGTATCGGAAAAGAGAAATGTTTCTGCTCCGATGGCGAAAACCGCCGCTCCTTCAGGTGCCGCGTTGTATTCCAGAGACGCGTTCCACAATTCAGCGCGGGCGAAAATCGTTCCATTGGTCGCGCCGGCTGATGATTCCAGGTAGATTCCGCCGCCGGCGTTGGACGCAAAGTTGTTGGAAATCTTTGCTGGATTCGAAGCAACAGTAGTGAACAGTTGCAATCTCGAATCCGAGTAGGTGCCCATATCGTCGTTGTAACCATTCACAGAAACGCCGCCACCATAGACTGCCGTATTGCCGTAAATGGCACCGAGGCCGCTGGTGCCGCTGCCGATGTAGGCATACGAAGAACGCGTGCCACCGAAAATGTAGAGGCCACCGCCAAAGCCACCGCTTCCGCCGATGCCAAGTGCTTCGTTAAAGAACAGGATGCTTTCGGGTTCGAGCATCGACATTTCAATCTGGTCGGCAACGATTCCACCGCCGTTGTAACGCGCGGTGTTGTTGGAGATGACTACGTTGGCGCCGATCACCAGTTCTGCATCGGATCCCAAGCCTTGCGCGTAGATTCCGCCGCCATAGCCGGCCAGGTTTTGCGTTATGAGGCTGTCGCGTATCTCCAGGATGCCGTTTCCGTTGAAGTAGATGGCGCCGCCTTTTCCACTGCCATCCTCGTCACCTCCGCTGAGGGTGAGGAAACGAAACCGCACGAAGCCACCGGTGTTGACCGTGATGCGGAACACCGGTTCGGCCGCACCACCTGCGCCGCTGACGACGGTCTTCTGCGAATCACTGGTCACCTGCGTACAGGTGTTGTAGCCGCCCTCCATGGTCAGCTCCTGACTGGTAATGATGGAGTTGTTTTCGGGTTCATAGGTGAGTGAGCGGGTCAGACGGATCGTGTCCGCGCCGGGGCTGGCTTCGGCAGCGTTGATCGCGGACTGGATGGTGCCGTGCGTGCATTGGCCGCTGCCGACTGGAGAGCCCACGGTGAAGATGGCGGCGTGAATGGAGGATACGGGCCAGGTCAGCAGCATCACCATTGCAAGCCAACCGCCGCGAATGCGAATTTCCGAGTGGATAAACATGGTTTTCCTCGATGTATGCCAAGGGCGACGGCGAGGAACGCCAACCGGCGTGAATTTGCGACATTCGGTGGGCGGCGAAAAACCCGGAAGGTCTGGACAAGTATTGTCGCGAGCAAGCTCGCTCCCACCATTGCTTGATTCTGTGGGAGCGAGCTTGCTCGAGACGAATGGGTTCCGTACCTGTTCAGGGTTTCCCTCGGAAGGATCGGGGCAGCGTTCTGTGCAAATCCCACGCTACCGTTACCCGCCCACTCCTTCAGGCTGGAAACGGTTCGTCGGATGTGCAAGGCGCGGGATGTGTCCGACGGATGGATGACGGACACAATCGAGTCTTCAGATTGCCATCCGCCTCGTTGGCGAGGCCCCGCTGGAAGCAGGGAGTCTGGATTTCACTTGAGCAACTTGCGCACTTCGATCGCCAGTTCTTGCTGCTCAAGCGAGGGATGCTTCAAGGCGTCCAGGGCATCAATGCCGGCTTGTGCCAGACTCCGCGCGGTGGCGGTTTCATTCAGACTCGACACCACGAGGGCCTGCAGCAACAGGATTTCGACGCGTAGTTCGGGATCGGGTGGGTTGGCGCTGCGCACCATTGCCTCGGCCGTCGTCAGCGGGGCTCGCGCCTGCGACGCCCGGCCGCTGCGCAACAGCACGGTGGCGCGCATGACCTGGGCGCGGGCCTTCCAACGCGGATCTTCAAGTTTGGCTGTTGCCGCGTCGAAGGGATCGAGCAAGGCCGAAGCTGCAAGCAGGTCGCCCGCGAGAATTTCGACCTGCATCAGCTTCTCCAGGGTGAGAGCGATGTCTTCCCCCGAGGGCTCGTCCGCAGCTTGCAGCGAGGTCAGTGCGTGGCGCAGTTCGGCTGCGCCCTGCTCGCGCTTGCCGACCCTGGCCAGGGCGAAGCCGTAGCTCCCGCGCGTCAGCGCCGTTTCGTAGTGTTCTGCGCCAAACTTCGCCTCGGTACGTCGCAGGGATTCTTCCAGGAATGGCAGGGCGGCGGGAAAATCCGCCAGCCGCACATGCAGCATGCCGACGTTGTTGAGATCATTTGCTGTTTCCGGATGGTCTTCGCCATTGGCGATCCGGTTTATGCGCAGGGATTCCTTTGCAGCCTCCAGTGCAGCCGGGAATTCGCGCTGCTGCAACATCACCATTACCAATGCATTCAGGTGCCTGGCGCGTCGCCAGTCATCCTTGGGAAGCGTTGCCCGGTCGATTTCGAGCGCACTGCGGATCGCGGTCTCGGCTTCCGCCAGGCGTCCGGCTCGCCGATAGGCGCGCGAAATGGATGCTTGCGCGGTTGCCATGTTGATGTGCTGCTTGCCGTAGCGCCGCTCATACAGTTCAATCAATTCGATGTAACCCGTGATCGCGCCCGCTGCGTCGCCGATGGCCAGTCGTACATTACTGTACTTGTCCAGTCCACGCGCCAATGTGTTTTCATCCTGTAGTGCATGCACGATGAGCAGACCGGCTTCGGCATCCGCGTCGGCACGCGCAAGCTCGTGTTGCTTGCTCGCCAATTGCGCGGAAAGTAGCAGGGCCTGGGCGGCGAGTTCGTTGTGCTGCCCGGAAAGCACCCGCATCTGGCGATCAAGCAGTGCGCGGGCCGCGGCATAGTGCCCGGCCAATATCTGCGCATGCGCCAGCTCGGTCGCCGCACGCTGGCTGAGGATTGAGCGTTCACCAAAATCGACCCGCGACTGCTCGTGGTTCCATTCCAGCGTTTGTCGTGCGCGCTCGAGCTGTCCCTGTGCGCGCAAAACGGCACCCAATTGCGTGAGCAGCTCGCTGCGTACTTCCGGATGCAGTTGCGCATCCGCACGGGCTTTTGCAATGGCCTGCTCAACCACTTCGGTGACGCGCGGCGGCCCCTCGCGCGGTACGCTAGGCTCGGCTTCGGCGAAGGCGGAAAACATGAAGTCGCGCAGGGCGTCGGCTCGCTGCAGTTCGAGGCGCGCCGCACGGGCCTGCCACAGCGCCACGCCCAGCGCGGAGATGATGGCAATGAGGAATGCGACACTGGCGAGCACGCCACCACGATGCCGCAACACGAACTTGCGTGTGCGATACCAGCGCGATGGTGGATGTGCGGCAACCGGGCGGCCATCGATAAGGCGCTCGATGTCGTCGGCGAATGCGCTGGCCGAGCTGTAGCGCCGCGCCGGATCCTCGTCGATTGCCTTGAGCACGATGTTGTCGAGATCGCCGCGCAGCAGCCGGCGCGTGGCTTGCGGTGCAGCCGGAAGCACGCCCGGACCATGGCCTTCGCGCACCTGCCCGGAGGGTGTTTGTCCGCCGGCAAGTCGTTCACCGGTCATCAGTTGGCCAAGCAGCACACCCAGCGCATAGACATCGGTTGCGGTGGTGACCAGGCCGCCCGCCTTCTGCTCGGGCGCGGCATAGGACGGAGTGAATGCGGGTAGGCGTGTCTGGGTTTCATCATCGTGCTGGAGGAGCTTGGCAATGCCGAAGTCGAGCAGCTTGACCTGGCCATCCTGCGTGACCAGCACATTCGACGGCTTGATGTCGCGGTGCACGATCAGCGCGCGATGTGCGGCTTCGATGGCGCGACAGACCTGCAGGAACAAGGCGAGCCGTGCGTTCGGATCGAGCCGCTTGTCGCGGGCATGATCGGTCAGGGGTGTGCCCTCGACCAGGTCGAGCACGATGTAGGCCATCCCGGACTCGGTGACGCCGCCCTCGATCAGTCGTGCGATACCAGGATGGTCAAGCTGCGCCAGCGCGAGGCGCTCGCGGCGAAACTGGCGCTGCGCGTCCGGCGAATACAGGCCATGGCGAAGCAGTTTGAGGGCGACCTCCTGGCGCACGCCTTCAACCGTGCGGGTGGCACGGAAGACGATGGATGAGCCACCTTCGCCAAGCACTTCGGCCAATTCAAATGGCCCGATGCGCGAACCGGGAGGCAGGCTGCTGGCGTAGTTGACCTCGCCGATCAGTTCGGCGACCTGGCCTGCATCCTTTTCGATCAGCGGTGAGTCATCGGCATCGATTTCAAGCATGCGCGCGAGCCGCTCTCGTGTAGCCGGGTCGGGACAGGTCGCGATGAAGGCGGCACGTGCAGCGGGCGCAAGGTCCAGGGCTTGCTCAAACAGTTCACGCAGGTTTGCTGCTTCCGCCATGATCACCTCCGGTTTGCGTCATCGCACAACGCCGACTGGCGTCGACATGCGACACGGAAATTCAGGACTGCCCGATTTCAGTGCGCAGGAAGGCGCGTGCAAAGCGCCAATCGCGGTCAACCGTGCGCCGGTTCATTTCGAACAGTTCTGCAACCTGCTCCAGGGTCAGGCCGGCGAAATAGCGCAGCTCGACAACCTGTGCGGCACGCGCATCGGTGCTGGCCAACCGATCCAGCGCGGTATCCAGCGCAAGGGTTTGTTCAGCCGTATCCAGCGCAATCTCGTCATTGCCGGTCAAGGTGACGCGCTGCCAATCCCCACCGGCGCTCAGGCTCATGCGATCACGCGCGCGGTCACACAGCAGGTGACGCATGGCGCGTGCGGCATAGGCGAAGAACTGTGCATCATGGGCAAAGCGCAGTTCCCGGCTGGCATTGAGGCGCAGATAGACCTCGTGGACCAGTGCCGTGGTATCCAGCGTGGCACCCCGTGGGCCGCGCGCCAACTGGCGTCCGGCCATCGCCTTCAGGCGCGCATAAACGGCCGCGAACAGGTCATCCGTCGAACGCGCGTCGGCGCTTTTCGGAATCTGTTCGTCGGCTGGATCCTCGTTCACCGGCAATTCCCCCGAATCCTGGCGCAAACCGCCAACCCCTGGAGTCGGAGCATGGGCTGTACGTGCGAACCTTGCAATCAAGCCGGGCAGCGTGAGTCCAGGTGGCGCGACAAGGACTTGCCCCATGCCTTTGCTGTGCTTGAAGAAGGGTGCATGGGCGGCATGGACGTTCAAGGCACCACCTGATCAGCGTTGTTCAGCAGGCAAGGGCTTCTGGTCGAGCCAAGCGAAAAAGGCGCGGTGTGAGGATTCGAGGCCGTGGCGTAGCACACTGTTTGCCGAACAGTGTGCGAGATGCACCTCGCGAAAGATGCTGGCCGCGGCCTCATTGATATCCGGAGGTCCCTTGCTGCCGATGCCATCAAGGCTTTGCGGCAGCCGGCGGGATGCTCAGCGGCGGCAACCAAAGCTCGAACACATCGGGCGTGCCGAAGCTGATTTCGCGTTTTCGCAGATGCGCCTCATCAAAGCCCAGTTCACGCGCAAGGCTTGCGGCCTCGCGCACACAGGCTTGCTGGGATCCGGCCGGATAGACGAGGGCCAAAGCATCCCAGACATAAGGCGTGCGACGACCATTGCGCTGCGCGGTGCTCACCACATTCTCGATGGAAGGTTCAGGCGCACCCAGGCGTTGGGCCAGGGCTTGGCCGAGCACACGCGCCATGGGCCGGCTGACCTCGTCATAGACATGCACGTAAAGGCGCACGGGCGGCTTGCATTCGCTTCGTGTCGTTGAAACCGAGGGATCGGTAGTGGTCGCTTCAGTCGTCGGAGCCATTTCTGCTTGGGCTGAGGTTTCGGCCTCTTCGCTTGCCGAGGTCGCCGCAAGCGGGGGAGACGCCTCCCCGGAAGCGGTAACCTCGCGACTCGGGATATCAGATGTTGCGGCAGGAAGCCGACTGCTCGAGATGTAAATCTCGTGTGGGAGTCTTTCAATCTCAGCCATGTCGGCAACTTTTTCGCCTACCTGGGCGCCAGCGGGTTGGTCGGTGCCGAAAGAAGGTCCCTTGGGCGCGGGGGTGGCGGTGTTCGAGGCCGTGATCCTTGCCGCGCTCGCAAGCATGGTGGCCAACGACGGCTGGTTCTTGTCCCGCAGTTTTGCCTTGAACCAGTAGTCGCTGTCGTGCGGTACGAGACTCGCAGTCAGTCTGGCGCAAGAATCGCCTTTGAATCGCGTGCAGGCGTTTGACAGGGTTCCCAGCAATTCTTCATCGCGGCGATCTCCGCGCTTGCGGGATTCCCTGATGACGGCTTCGAGCTTGCTTTCGTCTATCGAAGCAAAATCTGTCGCATCCCGGATCGAATCCTGCACCGCTTCAACTCGCGCGTCGTACGCATCGTTCTCGACCACCACAGCTTTCCGATATTCCACGAAGCCCTGCCAGGTCGCGATCAACAAGCTGAGCGAAATGCCCGCACCAACGGTTGTGCGCAGGGATACTCCGGCGCGTTGGCTACGCGTGCTGGATGCTTCTGCTTTTGCATCTGATTTTGCATTCAGGTCAGTCTGCCGGCTAAGACTGGAAAGCGCGTCCTGCGTGACAACATGGGTTTTGGATCGGGCAAGATTCACCAAATCTCCGGTGATCTGTTGTCCAAGCAGCACACCCAATTGATGGTAGCTCTCCCATTGTGCTTCATCGAAGAACTGGTCGCCGGTGGACTGTTGGGGAAAGTCCGGATTGCGGTCTGCATAGGCCAGCATGTCGAACGGAATGGCTTCGAGACGGCGCGGCTTGACCAGCAGCAGGGTACCGATGATGTCATCGGAGTAGTGGATGCGACCGAGCACCAGCCATCGGCTGCCGGGTTCCGGGCTGATGGTTTCCGGGGTGCCGAGAATGCTGGCCAACGCCGCCTCGTTGACCGTTTCGGAATCGAGAAATTCGATATTGGCGTCGAAATCGATCTTGGCCTTGCGTACCAGCGACTCCAGATCGGCGAAGAGGTAGGAAGGGTCGGCACCACAATCGGCAGCAATGATGACGCGCGCGCGGCGTTTGAGCAGGGCGTGAATGGCCGTGTTGTCAAAATGTCCGCCATCGGAGAGATACCAGATCGGGCTGGACAGCCCGGGAAAGCGGCCGAAGCACTCGGCCACGATGGCAAATGGTTTTGGCGCAAGGTTCAGAATCCGCGCCCACAGTGGACTTCTGTTGCGGGCGTTGGCGGGGGCCAACAGGCGCTCCGTCCAATAGCCAAGGCGAATGCCGGACATGAACAAGAGCGCCGCCAACCCCGAGGCGGTATTCGAGCCCATGCCGGTGCTGACTGCCGCACCCGAAATGGCCGTCCATTTCGACAATTTACCCAGGGTTGGCGAATCGTCCTCGTTCCGGGGCAGGCGACTGCCGACTTCAATGCCATGGGAACTGACGGCAATGGCAACGCCCTTGCGATCGGCGTTGTAGAGATCGGTGCGATCATCAATCGACTGGTTGATGCAGCAATTGATCAGGTGAACCGGTCCGCCATGATCCTGCGGGCGGTATTCCTCGATGTCGACATCATCGCCGCGGATCGCTTCAGTCAGGGGCGCAACCTGGGAGGTGGCTGCTGAATTGACTTCCGCCAGGACCGAACCGGGGAAGCGGGATGCAGGCGTTCCTTGATTGCCCGATGAAGCATAGGCGCGCTCGATGCGGGCGCGGTAGAAGTTGTGCAGAGAGGCGAGGTTGAGGAGGTCGAAGCTGCGACGCGAAAAGAAGACATAAAACAGGCAGGCCGCAAACACGCCCAGCAATACCTTGGCAGGCCAGATATCGAAAAGCGTCGCCATCGGCGCGGGCCAGTAGCGGCCTTGGGTATCCTCGGTGAAGACCCAGGTACTCAAGGCGGTTGTCCAAACCAGGACGAGCAGGGCAACGAGGACGAAGCCCAGCAGGTTGAGCGCGCGTTCGACACTGATGCCACGGCTCTTGACCGTGGCCATCCAGCGCTGCGCCAGCGGCAGGATGAAGCGACCCAGCGCGGTCAATGCAAACGCCGCCCCGGTCACGGAGTACATGTTCACAATCCCGCTCGGGCCGCTGTTGATCCACTGGGTGAGTTGCCACGTGGACCAGTCGAGCAGCGCCAGAACCACCACCAGCGCCGTAGCCGCCAGCGCGCTGGCCAGGCGCTTGGTACGCATCAGGCGCTGCTCGGAAGCGCTGCGGCTGGCGATCCAGAATCGAAGTGATCCGAGCATGGCCGTTGCCGGCGCCAATGCAAGCAGACCGAGGATGAAACGGTACGCAGACCTGGAGGGGCATTGCTGGCACAGCAGGAACCAGGAAAGCGCGCAACTGGCGATCACGGCCACGAAGATCAGGATCATGCTGGAGACGGGCGTCGCGTCGCGTGTGTACCAGTAGGCAATGATTTGGTGCAGGGCGAACAGCACGGGAACGGGCAACAGCCAGGCCCATACGCTTGGCATCATCGAGATGAAGTCGTAATTCCACACGGCAATTTCGGGGAGCGGTGGATACAGGGCAATCAGAACATGCGGCAGCAGCACGAGGCAGCCCAGCAGCAAGAGCAGAATGCCGACTTCCAGATGCGTGGCGATGACGCCGCGGAGGATCGACGCGGTGGCGTAGGCCAGGTCCTTTGCTCCAGCCGGGGTGAGATAGCGGCCGTTGTTGCGCAGCCACCAGAGCCACATCGACTTGTTGCTGGCAACGCCAGCTTCGACGGCCTTGGCATCGGCACCCTTGCCGTACAAGCGTCCCAAGCTGGTGCCGAGATATCCGCCGCCCGAAACGGTCGATAGAAAGTCGATCTGCTTGAGCAGGCCGTTCTTGGCCAAGCCGCGCACCAGGCCCAGGCAAAACGTGGCGCTGCGAATGCCGCCACCGGAAAGCGCAAGGCCCCATGCGCCTTGTGGGTCTGCATCGATGCCGGCCAGCTTGCGCCGCGCCGCTGCGATTTCCGCAACTTCACGGTCCACCTCACCCTGGGCGTTCGAGTCAACAACGCGTGGATCGACAATCCTTTCCATGATGAACTCCTTGCGTGATGGATGGGCCCGCATCGCGAGTCCCGGGAGCCTGCGCTGCAGAAGCCATCCGGCTGCAACGCCGCTGCCATCGATTGATTGGATCAATCGTCAGGCTTGCATAGAGCCCGCTATGCGCACCCTCCGATTGATCCACTGAATCGCGTCAGCGCCGTTTCGCTTCGAATTCATTCTTCCGCGCAGGCTCCTGGCTCGGACAGAACGATTTCACCCTTTCAGCGCGTGGCCGCGCACGCGGCAGGGCGAGGCCAAGGTATCAATTGGTTGCCACGGCACCTTGTTTGGCTGCCGGAAGAATGGTCTGCAAGGCTTGATTGAACGGTATGGCCAGACGATCGAAACCCGTTTCGCCGGGATGGATCTCGTCGTTCCAGAAGCCTGCGTCGCCGGTTCCCTGCGCGCTGGAATAGTCAACCACGCTGAAGAAGCCCTTGTATTGCTTCGCCAGGCGACCGAGCACTCCATCGCGGAATCCGTCCTCCAGCATCATGCGGGCGAATTTCTCACCCTCCTGCTTGTTCCTGAGCACATGCTGCATGGGTCCCCACAGCCACGGACCGACATCGCCCTTGAGCAAGGCGACCAGACCGATATTGCCGACCGTGAGATCTGCGGCCACGCCGATCTGCTTGATGGGAAAGTAGGGCTGTCCCAACACGCGCAAGGATGGTCGGGCCTTGCGCACGGCTTGCAAGCGAGACAGCAGGCGGTCGTAAACACGATGGACACCGTCAAGCAAACCGGAGTTGCCGAGAATCTGGTAGGCCGCAAGGGCATCGATCCTGTCGATGCGCGCGGGTGTTTTTCCAAGCCAGTCCTTGAACACCTTCGCAAGGCGCTCGCTGAGGCAGTCGTTGCCGCCCGCGCTCAGGCAAACCACATCGAACGGGTTGGCCTTGATGCGTTCGACCATGCGCTTGATTCCATCGTCATTGAACAATTCGGCAGCCGTGGCGCCCGGTTTGCCGATGATCATGTTGAGACCATTGATGCGACCTGCGCTCTGGCGGGCCAGATTCAAATACAGCGGCGTGCTGAACCAGGAATCGCCCCAGTAGAGAATGGCCGGGTGGGTCTTGAGAAATGTCTCCACGTCTCGTCGATGGCGAGTGCCGGAAGGCCCCATGGCGTTGCGCCAAGCGGCCCAAGTCGTGACCCAGGACATGTTCTGCATGGCATCCTCCTGATGCGGACAAAAGCATGATCGGAACTTGGAGGCGCACACTAGATGTGCACAATGCAATATAGATCACCAAATCGATCCATGCAATATCCGATCTTCAGGTGACGATGCAATGGCCCGGAATGTGCATCAGACGGAACTCAAGGTTGTTCAGGATTACCCGCAGGTGAAACCCCGGGCCTGTCACGAGAACCCTGCACGACGCAGGCATTCATGGCCTCAATGGAGTTGGGCCTGGAGGGACCGGAGCTGTTGGCGAACGGGGTGATCGGCTGGCAATTCCTGCACGAGCGCCGGTTCCGCAGCGCGGACATCGGCAGCAGCACCACTGGGGTCTGCATGGCGCAAGCGCCACTGTGCGCGTGCCAGCAGCGCCTCGCCATGGGCGAAATGCCGGGTCGTGCCGAGTCGTTCGCACTGGGCCACGGCACTGTCCAGCAAGGCGCGACCTTCCTCGTCGCGTGCCTGTGCGAGGCGCAGGTCGGCGGCAACGATGTGGGCCTGGACACCATAGGTGCATCCCAGCTTGTCAATGCTTGCCATGCCTTGCGCAACCAGGGTTTCGGCGCTGTCGAGTGAACCGCTTTCGAGGCGGACCCGGGCTTCGAGAAAATCAATGCGCGCCGGCAGCATCACCTGTGCGCCAGGGCTCGCCTGCCACTGGCGAAAGGCATCGATGTGGGCCTGGGCTGCGCCCCAGTCACGCCGGGCCACCTCGATGCGTGCAAGCAGCAGGTCGGGTTCATGGCCAACGGCTGTGTTCGCCGCCACCTTGCGTCCGATGCGTTGTGCGGTGAGCGCGGTTTCGCGAGCGGCATCAAGCTCGCCGCGACTGCGCAGCAGGTTGCTCAGATTGATCCAGGTATTGAGTCCGCTGCCGGACTGGTCGACACCGGTGACTCTGTCGGCGGCCAGTTTTGCACGCAACAGCGGCTCGGCTTCACGCAGTTTGCCAACACGGATCAGCAGGTTGGCCAGGTTGTTCCTGGACTGTCCCAGCGCCGGGTGGTCGGCACCAAAGATGCGCGTGAGGATATCCAGACTTTCGCGTGATACCGCCTCGGACTCATCGAACTTGAGCTGATGGGTCAGGCACAGCGAGAGGCCGGACAAGGCACCCGCGGTTTCCATGTGGTTTTCGCCATACGCCTGGCGCGACATCGCCACGGCGCGGCGCAGGAACGGCTCGCCCCGTTCGCAATCGTCTGCGCGCCACAAGGCGATGCCGTAGCCATTGCTGGTTTGCGCACGCAATGCCATCGGTGTGTCGGTGTGTGCTTCCTCGATGGCCAGCGCGCGCGCATAGTCGGCAATGCCTTCGGCAACCTGGTCGTTGGCGGCGCGTTGTTCGCCTCGCGCAATCAAGGTGCGTGCCACGTCGAGCGATCCGGGATCACGCGCTTCCTGAACTGCAAGCGCGGCATCGAAGTCCGTGCTGGCATCCACAAATCGCCCCAGGCGCCCGCGCAGTTCGCCACGGCGCGACAAGGCCCGGGCGTAGGCTTCGTCGTTGCGCGGGGTTTGCGCTTCGAGCAATGCAATCGCTTCGTCCATCAGCTCCAGCGCGCGGTCCTCGCGTTGCAGGGCAAGCTGGATGTTGCCGAGTAGCGAGAGCATCTCTGCACGGGTTTCCGGTGATTGCGAACCACCCGCCAGTGCGGCAGTGCGCCCGCGTTCGAGCAGGGTTGCGGTATCGGGCAACTGGTCGGCAGGCAATCCTGCGCCGCCGGTCTCGAACACCGTCACCACGAAATCGCGCACTGCTTCGGCGCGGGTCAGCGCAGCCTTGGCACGCTCCGCTTCAAGGGTGGCGCGCGCCTGCTGGGTGCGTGCAACGTGCGCCTGCCAAAGCGCAACGCCGGCACTGGTCAGCACGGCGACGAGAAACAGTGCCGTGCCCAACACGCCGCCACGATGGCGGCGCACGAACTTGCGCGCCGCGTAGAGACGGGACGGTGGATGCGCTTGCACCGGCAGTGCCGTGCGGAAGCGTTCGATGTCGTCATGCAGTTCCCGTGCATCGCGATAGCGTTGCTGCGGATCCGCATCACAAGCCTTGCCCGCGATCCAGTCCAACTCCACCGGTATGGTGAAGCGGGTCGGCTGTGGTTGGGTTTGCGGTCCGGCATGGGCCAACCTCGGCGCCTGTCCGGTCAGCAACTGGCGCAGGATCACGCCCAGCGCGAACACATCGGTGGCCAGGGTGATCGGGCCGTTGTCGAGTTGTTCGGGCGCGCCATAGCCGGGTGTCATCATGGGCACGGCGGTTCGCTCGGCCGCTTCTTCCTCGTCGAGCAGACGCGCGATACCGAAGTCGAGCACCTTCACCGCACCATCGGATCCGACCAGCACGTTGGCCGGCTTGAGATCGCGATGCACGATCAGCGCGCGATGCGCGCTTGCCACGATGGCGCACAGGCGCTGGAACAGGTCAACACGCGCGTCGAGGCTGGCGGCATGGCGCGCGCACCAGACATCGACAGGCTCGCCGTGCACCCGCTCCATGATCAGGTAGGGCACACCTTCGGCACTGACTCCGCCGTCGATCAGGCGGGCAATGCCGGGATCGTCGAGGCGCACCAGGATGTCGCGCTCGCGCCGGAAGCGGCGGTATTCATGCTGGTCATGAATGCCGCGTCGCAGCAGTTTCACCGCAGCCTTCTGCTCGAAACCGCCCTCGATGCGATCGGCTTCGTACACGGTGCCCTGGCCACCGCTGCCGATCATGCGGACAAGGCGGAACGCACCGTAGCGCAAGCCGACCAGACGCTCCGGATTGAACTCGTCGCGGCTTTCGTCCAGTTGCCCGATCAGGTCAACCACATCGTGCTTCAGCAGGTGATCCGCATTGGCGTCTGCGGCCAGCATGAGTTCGAGTTCGATGCGTGTCGTGGCATCGACTTGCTCGTGCTCAAGCCAGGCTTCGCGCTCACCAGGCGCCATGTCGACGCAGTGCTCAAACAGGGTGCGCAGACGGGCGTAGGCATCGTGATCGACAGGTTTCATGCTTGAGATCGACGTGGAAGCGGGAGAAAAACCGACACGCTCAATCGGCCAGTTCGCTTTGCAGCCAGGCGCGCGCCACGCGCCAGTCGCGATTGATGGTGCGGTCGGACACACCCAGCAATTCGGCGATACGCTCGAGGCCGAGACCGGCAAAAAAATGCAGCTCGACGATGCGCGCCGCACGCGGGTCAAGTTCGGCCAGGCGGGTCAGCGCAGAATCAAGCTCGATGGCCTGGCCGGCATCGATGCGCACAGCCCCCATGGCCTGTGAATCCAGCTCCGTACGCTGCAGGTCGCCACCGTGCTTGGGGCGCAGGTAGCGCCGGGCGTGGTCGATCAGCAGGTTGCGCATGGCGCGGGCCGCATAGCCGAAATAGTCCTGGACGGCGACCGAGTTCTCGCGCTGGCAGATGTCCAGATACACCTCGTGCACCAGCGCCGTGGTGTTGAAGGTGTTGCCGGCGCCGACGCGTTGACGCTCGCGCCGGGCGACCCTGCGCAGGCGTTGGTAGACCTCGTCGAATGCGGGGTCTTGCGATTTCTCCGAGATGGCTTCTTCCACGCCGTGTCCTCCGGCGGTCACTGTATCGCGTTTGCGGGCGGGTTCGCTGCCCTGGGACGCAGGGCTGGGCGTTGTGCGCCGAGCCGGATGTCGGTGGATGCCGCGAAAGCACGTCGATGCTTTCAAGCCATCCACCGGAACCTGCCATGCGCCACCTTACTGTTTGTCTTGCCCTTGCGGTTGCCCTGAACGCCCCTTCGGCGCTTGCCAACATCTACACGGTGGGCAGCGGCGCCGGCTGCACCCATGCGACGATCCAGGCGGCGATCAATGCCGCCGATGCCACCTCCAGCAACGTGGCCGACGAGATCCGCCTTTCCGGAGGCTCCTTTACCGGGCAGCAACTCGTTGTTTCCGTCGAAGCCGCGCATGGCGCGCTGGCCATCAACGGTGGATTCGCCGACTGCACCAGCACGGTCCCGACGCCGGGTGCACACAGCGTGATTTCGGGGCCCTCGGCATTGACGGGCAATCCGGTGATACGGGTGGCAGATACCGCTGATCTGACTTTGCGCAACCTGGAAATCCGCGAAGGCAATGGCGGTGGCGGACTCGTGTTGGAAACCGGAGCCGGCACGGCGACCAGTCACATCACCCTGGACAATACCCTGGTCGCCAACAACACCAGCGCCGATGGCGGTGGCATGCGCATCGCCAACAATAATCCGGCTACGCCGCCTTCTCGCATGCGGGTGGAACTGATCGGCAATTCGAGCGTGGCATTCAATGTCGCATCCGTGCGCGGCGGCGGCATTGCCTGCAACAACGCGCGCCTGGAGATGCGCAACTACGCCATCGTCCGCGAAAACATCG
>SHNG01000040.1 GCA_004295005.1 Gammaproteobacteria bacterium | reverse complement strand
ACCTTGCGCGAACGCATCAGCATGAGCAAGCCGCGCATCGTGAAAAGACTTCCGGACAGCAAGACGCTGATGACATGCACGGCCTTGATCTGCGGATAGAACTCGATCATTTGCCCAGTCCTTCAGGTTTTCGTTGAGAGGGATGACGGACTCAGCCCGGTCGGCCATCTATGCGCGGGGTCAGGAAGATCCACAAGGATCGCAGCACCCAGGGCAAGAATGCCAGCAGCCAGCCGAATGCGGCAATCACCAGCCAGCGCGCCGACTCGGGCGTGATTTCGGCATACATGCGGGCCAGTGCAACGCCTTGCAGCATCGTGAAGGTCAGCCAGGGAATCCAACCCATCTGCAGCGGACGACCCGAATGCCCGGCAGTCACCCGCGTGACCATGGCCACCAGCATGGAGCCGAAGAAGCCGACCGTCAGCGCATGCACAGGTGCGCGCGCGAAGTGAAAGCCCTGGTCGAAAAAGAACAGCGCGCTCTGCAAGGCATACAATGCAAACGCCACGAACAACCAGAAGAAAGCGATATACAGGGCAACGAGCAATCCCGGCTTCAGGCACTTCCACGGTTGCCAGCCGACCCAGTGGGCGAGGAACAGGGCCGCGAGCGGCACATCGACAAGCCACAGCAAGGCCAGTTGATTGGCCATGTCCAGCGCGAGGGGCGCGAGCAGCAAAACCCACAGCAGGGGCAGGCTCCAGCGCGGTTTGAAGACGCGATAGCCCTGCCCCACCACATTGGCGCTGAAGAACGGCACCATGCGATGACACACGGTGAAATACACCGGAATCAACAAGGCAAAGCTGCCTGCCTTGATTGAAAACGTGGCCAGGCTTGCCGGCGCACCGAGCACAAAGGCGGCAAACGAAAGCAATCCAACAAAGCCAAGCACCAATGCGGCGAAACAACTTCGTGCATGCGCGTCCTTGCCAGCGGCGCGCAGCAGCACGCCGCCCAGCGCCAAAAGCGCGGCAAGCCAACCCATCAGCATCATGCCCAAGCCAAGCAGCAATACCGGCTTCAGATCGAGCAAGCCGAGGTGAGCGAGCAGATAGCCCGCAAACATGCCGATGAACACCGGCACATAGTGGCGACGCTGCAGGGCAGGTTGTCCCATCCAGCGCGGGAAAACCGTGAGCAGGAAACCGAAGATGAAGGGTGGCAGCATGCCGTACTGGGCAAGCACGGCATGTGCCCAGCCAGCCGGAACCGGCGCAATCGGAAACGCGCGACCCCACCAACTGGCGCCAAGCCAGCAGGCCCACCACAGCATGGACACGATCACCGCCGTGGCGCCGGCGAAGAACATCATGCGATGCGGCGCGGCGGAAAACAGCGCCGGCAATTCGGCCAGCATGACTTTCAAGGTGCGCGCTTCATCATCTGCCTCGCCATCGCGCTGTCCAACATTCACCACGGTCTGTGTGACTACCCGCACGGCAACGCCGCGCAGGCGATTGCCCGACTCTCTCGACTTGTCCATCCGCCAAGTATGGACCAGGACGCAAGTTGCGCGCTTGATCCAGGTCAGGGTCGGCAACCTGCAAGGGCAAAGCAAGCATCAACCACAAACCCGGCATGAACTTGATCGCCATCAATGCAGCTTGTGCTGCCCGGTTGCAGACTCCACTTCAGCCACTCACACCATTGCTACGAGGGATCCATCCATGTCGAATATCCATTCCGCTTGCATGCTGGTCGCTGCACTGGCCCTGTCTGCCTCGCTGCCGATCGAGGCGCAGGATTCCCACTCGCACACGCAACAAGAAAAGCAAGGCCAACAGCAAGATCAAAAGCATGAGCACGGGCAAATGCACAAGCACGAGCACATGCACAAGCACGGGCACAAGCATCAAAAGGAAGGGACGAAAACTGCCACGCCAGCCGCGACACCTGCGACCAACACGCAGAAATGGAGTGCCGATGCGGACCTGCGCAAGGGCATGGCAGATGTGCATGCCGCGCTGGATGACCTGCGTCACCATGAGATGGGACACATGCCGGCCAACATGGCCGCCGAGCGCGCGGGCAAGATCGAGGATGCCGTTGCCTACATCATCGCCAACTGCAAGCTGACACCGGATGCCGATGCCGCCCTGCACAAGATCATCCTGCCGCTGCAATCAGCGGCGCAAAGGCTGAAGAAAGACCCAGCCGACATGGCCGCAATCGCCGCCATGCGCGATGCGGTGGCCAACTATCCGCGCCAATTTGATGACCCGCTGTGGTCAGCCGCCGCGTCCGAATGATCCACGCGCCGGCGAACACGCCCACGTCCCGGCCAAGGCCGGGACCAATCTTCATTCAATCGGCATGACTTTCAGGGTAAAATGGATTCCGGCTTGCGCCGGAAGGACGGCAAAGGAAACTTTTTCAGCATTGCCTTGAATTGGTGAGTGCCACAGCAATCAATTCTTCAAGATGGCGGCCGCCACTGGCCATCACACTGAACCGCACGCAAGGCCACATCCCAGGCTGAACACTCAACGCCCTGGCGGGCAAGCCACTTTGGATCGAACAAGGTCTCGGCATAGCGTTCGCCGTGGTCGCACAACAAACTGACGATGCTGCCGCCCTGCCCACGTTCACGCATTGCGCAAGCCAGTTGCAGGCAGGCAACCAGGTTGGTTCCCGAGGATCCGCCATACCGTCGCCCGAGCAGGGTTTGCAGAACCCATGCGCCGGCGATCGATGCCGCGTCCGTGACTTCAATCACCTCATCAACCACCTCGAAGATGAAGCTCTTTTCGACCTGTGGGCGACCGATGCCTTCGATCAATGTCGGTTGGCTCGCGCGTACGTTCCGATCGCGTTCCGGCCAGCCACGGGCAAAGGCAGCGCCCTGTGGTTCTGCAACGCACAGGCGGGTTTCCAGCCCGCGATAACGCAGGTAGCGACCAATGGTTGCCGAGGTGCCGCCGGTGCCCACGCCGCAGACGATCCATTGCGGTATCGGATGCGGCTCGCCCTCCATTTGCCTGAGAATGGACTCGGCGATGTTGTTGTTGCCGCGCCAGTCGGTTGCGCGCTCGGCAAGGCCGAACTGATCGAGGTGACAGGCACCGTTGCGCGCATGCTCGGCAGCGCGGGCATGCACCTGCCCGGGATCTTCCACCAGATCACACTCTCCACCCAGCGCGCGCACGTCACGGATCTTTGCCGGCGCCGTACACGCCGGCATCACCGCAACAAAGGGCAGACCCAGCAGTCGCGCAAACCAGGCCTCGGAAATCGCGGTGCTGCCCGATGAGGCATCCACCACTGTCTGCCCCTGATGCAGGCGGCCATTGCACAGCGCGTACAGGAACAGCGAGCGCGCCAGACGATGCTTGAGGCTGCCGGACGGGTGCGAGGCTTCATCCTTGAAATAGAAATCGATACCGCTGAACCCGGGCAAGTCCACCTTCAAAAGGTGCGTATCCGCCGAACGCGCCGACTCGCGTTTCAGTGTGGCCAAGGCCTCGCGGGCCCATTGCCTGTCGCTTGATTGGTTCATGTCTTTATATGCCGAATCCTGATTGCTGGCCGCTGAGGCCGGAGTTTGTCGGTTCACGAGGCGCACCCGTCATCACGGACGGTGCGCTGGGCGCAAGCGTGAGGGCAATCAAACCGTGATGCGCTCAGCTTGCGAAAACATGGTCGCCTCGGCATGGAAATTCGAAAATCCTGTCCATCTGCTGAAAACTGCTCCTGCGTTTTCTGCATTCCGACCATCCATGGTCATCAGCTGAAAACTGCTCCTGCGTTTTCTGCATTCCGACCATCCATGGTCATTATTCCGGGAGAATGTTGCGCGCCACCTCGCGCAGACCGGCGGGATTCCTGAGGCTGACTTCCCGACCTTCCACCACCAGCAGCCCGGAATCCTGGAACCTGCGCAGCACACGGCTGACGGTTTCCGCGGCAAGGCCGAGATAGTTCGCGATGTCGCTGCGTGGCATGGACAGGCGCAATGCGTTGGCCGCGAATCCGCGTGCCTCGTAGCGCGCAGACAGATTGAGAATGAATGCCGCCAGGCGTTCGTCGGCCGTGGACTCCTGGATGCGCTGGCTGGCATCACCGATGTCCTTGCTCAGGCGCCGGAACAGTTCCTTCTGGATCTGCGGAATGCGCGTGGCCAGCGTGGCCAGTGCCGGAAACGAGAAGCGGCAGACTTCCACGGTTTCCAGCGCGATGGCATCACACGGATAGATTTCGGTGTGGATGGCATTGAGGCCGATCAGTTCACCCGGCAAGTGGAAGCCGAGGATCAGTTCCCTGCCCTCGCGATCAACCTGCGAGGTTTTCACGGTTCCCGCACGCACGGCATAGACCGCAGAGAAGCGGTCACCGTTTCGGAAGATGGCATCGCCGGCGCGATACGGACCGGCATGCTCGACCAGGCAGTGCAGTTCGTTCAGGCCAATCTTGTCGACGCCATGCCCCACGCAGACCGCGCCGAACGCGCAGGTGGAGCAGAACGTGACGTCATCGCCATCGTTGGCGATCGGATTGAACACCGCCTTGCGACCGCCTGTACTCTCGCTGTAGCCCATCCTGCAACCCTTCTGCTCGCGCCCTCACACTGCGCGCGAGTAGCGGTTGTCCGAGCCTTCGATGTATGCGTCAAAACACTGTGCAATGTTCCGCAGCAGCAATTGGCCCCGCGCCGTAGTTTCAATGCGTTGCGACGAACAGGTGACGAGTCCGTCATCAACCAGTGGCTGCAAGCGGGCCAGCGACTGCCTGAAATAGCGGGCGAATTCTACAGGATGTCGTGCTTCAAACGCGGGAATGTCCAGCACACCACCGCACATGAGTTGCTGGATGAGATCGGCTCGCAACAGGTCGTCCTCGGACAGCAGGCGGCCCCGGGCCACGGGCAGGCGTCCGTTGTCCAGCGCCATGTAGTAGCCGGGAAGATCCTTGGCGTTCTGGCTGAACCCCTTGCCGATGCGGCTGATCGCGCTCATGCCGAAGCCGATCAGGTCGCAGGCCGCATGGGTCGAGTAGCCCTGGAAATTGCGTTGCAGGGTGCCATTGACCAGAGCCTGGGCCAGGTCGTCCCCTGGCAACGCAAAATGATCGACGCCGATGTGCACATAGCCGGCCGCAGTCAACATCGACACGCAGGACTGCAGCAGGGTCAGGCGGGTGGAGGCACCCGGCAAATCGTACTTGTCGATCTGGCGCTGGGCCTTGAAGCGTTCCGGCAGGTGTGCGTAGCCGTAGGCGGCGATACGGTCGGGCTTGAGCGCAATGACCTGTTCCAGCGTGCGTTCGAAACCTTCCGGCGTTTGTTTCGGCAACCCGTAAATCAGATCGAGATTGATCGAGCGCACGCCACCCTTGCGCGCACCCTGCATCACGTCGGCCGTTTCCTCCACGCTCTGGATGCGGTTCACCGCCTGCTGCACGGCGGGATCGAAGTCCTGCACGCCAATGGAAACGCGATTGATGCCGGCCTCCGCCACCTGTCGCGCGTATTCGCCATCGCAGAAACGCGGATCCAGCTCGATACCGAACTCGCGGCCGGCATCACGGCTGAAGGAGAAATGCCGGCCAAGGGACTCGATCAACTCCAGCATCTGGGAGATGTCGAGGAAGTTCGGCGTACCGCCACCAAAGTGCAACTGCGCGAGGCGGCGATCCCGGTCAAAGCGCGCCGCAACCTGCTCGATCTCGCGGTACAGGCGGGTCAGGTAGGTGTCGGCCTTGCGCCTGTCGTGGGTGATGATGCGCGCACAGCCGCAGTAGAAGCAGGGCGACAGGCAGAACGGAACGTGGATGTAGGTGGAAAGATCGCGTGGAATGGGATCGTCATTCGATGCACGAATGCAGTCGAACAGATCCGTTTCCGAAAAGTCGTCGCGAAAATGCAGCGCCGTCGGATAGGACGTGTAACGCGGCGCGTTCACGTCGTAGCGGGCGATCAGTTCACGATCAAAATGGGGTGCCACCAGGGCTGCGCGATTTTCCATGGCGGCCAGCCTAGTCGGCAGGCCCCAGGCCCGCCTTGACCCCGATCAAGCGCCCGTGCCCGATTCCAATCAGAGGATGACCACCCGATTGCGTCCGCCCGCCTTGGCCTTGTACAGGGCCTTGTCGGCGGCGACGAGCATGTCGGTCGGGCTGCGCAGACGCGCGCCGCGCTCGGCCAAGCCGATGCTGATGGTGAGTCTTATCAGGGCTCGCGTGGTCGACTTTTGCTTGCTGTTGCGCGAGCGGATCGGCAGGCGCATGTCGGCGATCTCGCTGCGCAGGTTCTCGCAGATTTCGCGGGCATTGCGTTTCTGCCCTGCCCCGAACAGCAGGCAGAACTCCTCGCCACCGTAGCGGAAGGCGCGCACTCCGCGCAGGTTGCGCAAGCGCGCGGCAACCGCGCGCAACGCGCGATCTCCGATGGCATGCCCGTACTTGTCGTTGAATTGCTTGAAGTGGTCGATATCCACCATGGCCAAGGCAAAATCCCCGGATATCCGGGCCAGCGCCTCATCCAGCGAACGTCGATTGGGCAAGCCGGCCAATCCGTCGACGAAGGCCATGCGATAGGACGCATGCAATATCCCGATCAAGGCCGATGCACCGGCCAGGGCCAGCAGTGTGTTTCTGGCACCGCCTTGAACCGCCGGCAGCAATGCGATGCCAGTCAGAACCAGCGCGACGCCCAGCATCCAGTCCAGCATGAGCCGGCTCGATATGCCGCGCAGAAAACAGACCAGGGCCGCCAGCAACACCAGGATCGCAGCCGGTTTGCCGGGGGCTTGCGCGATCAGGCCCAATGGCAAGGCATCGCGCAATCCCGACCAGACATGCGCAGGCGCCGCCAGCGTGAGCCAAGTGGCAAGCAACAGGCAACCGAGCACCATGAGGTTGCGCCGCGCCAGGAGGCGTCGCTCCGGCAAGGCCACCGCAATCAGCAACAGCCAGGGCGTGAACATGCGAATGGCTTCGAGTCCGCGCGATGTCGGCAAAGCCGGCCCCGCACTCGACAGGGCCAGCGCGCTGGTGGTCAGGATGGCCAGCAGCAGGACGGCGCGATTGCGCCGGAAGCCGAGCGCCAGCAGCAGCGCAGCCGAATTGATCAACACGGCGGCCAAGCTCCAGACATCCTGAGTCATGTTCACTGGTGCACCTCGGGCAAACGCAGAAAGGTGTGCTCAGCGCAGAACATCGAATGGACCGCCCCGCTCCAGCGCGCGCTGGTAGGCCGGCCGCGCGTGGATGCGTTCAAGCCAGCCAAGCAGGCGGGGTTGTCCTGCATCCATGACCCCACGCGCCTTCATTGCCTCGATGGGAAAACTCATCTGGATATCCGCTGCGCTGAACGCATCGCCGGCAAACCAGGCGTGACGGGCCAGCTCGCCTTCCAGGTAGTCGCGGTGTTGGCGCAATTGCGGTTCGACGAACCGGCCAAGCACCTTGCCAGCCAGCGCCTTCGCCACCGGCTTTACGAAGAAGGGCATGGGCGCGCTGCGCATGCGCGAGAACACCAGATTCAGTAGCAAGGGTGGCATGGCCGAGCCTTCCGCGTAATGCAGCCAGTAGGAGTAGCGAAGGCGCGCGGCGGAATCCGCCTGCGGTTTGAGGGTGGCCTCGCCGTATCGATCAACCAGGTATTCGATGATGGCGCCGGACTCGGCGAGTGCGTTTTCACCATCGACAATCACCGGCGCCTTGCCGAGCGGATGGATCGCACGCAGGGAGGCAGGTGCAAGCAGGGTCTTGGGATCACGCCGGTACTGGACGATCTCATAAGCAAGACCCAGCTCCTCCAGCAGCCAGAGGATGCGTTGCGAGCGCGAGTTGTCGAGGTGGTGAACGGTGATCATGCAGAGGTTCCGTCAAAGCAAGAGATTGCGACAGCGGATTTCCATGCCCGCGCGAAGCGTCGAGCCTACACCGGAACCGCTTCGTGACAAGCCCGATCCCGTTTTGGTGCTCGCCTGCCGTGCATAATCCGCGCACCTGACCCACCCTGTACCAGAAAGCCGACATGGCCTCGCACTCCTACTATCAACTCGACGTATTCAGCCATCGCCCCGGCGGTGGCAACCCGTTGGGCGTGGTAGTCGGTGCCGATGACTGGAGCGATGCCGCGATGCAGGCCTTCGCCAAGTGGACGGATATTGTCGAGACCACGTTTCTGCTGCGCCCAACCAGCCCTGAGGCAAGCTATCGCCTGCGCATTTTCATGCCGCACAAGGAAATCGCGTTTGCCGGGCATCCATCCATTGGCAGCGCACATGTGGCTTTGCTCAGCGGTTTCGCGCAGGCGCGAGATGGCGTGTTGATCCAGGAGTGTCAGGCCGGATTGTTGCCGGTGCGCATCGAGGGTGAGGGAGATGCACGCCGCCTGTTCATCCAGGCTCCCGCAGCGCGCGTCGTGCACACCGGCATCAAGGCCGGCAGTCTGCTGGCAAGCACACTTGCGCGTGTTGCACTGGGCCGCCTGCCTGCGGCGCTGGTGGAAGGCGGGCGTCGCTGGTGGCTGGCCGAGTTCGCCAGTGTCGCTGCCGTGCGCGCCTGGCAACCGGATCACGCCGCGCTCAGGAAGATTGCGCTCGACAGCGACAGCCTCGGCTTGTGCATTTTTGCCCGCAGCGACGAAGCGGGTCATGATCTTGTCCTGCGTGCGTTTCCGGCAAGCGTCGGCATCGTCGAAGACCCGGCATCGGGCGCTGCCAACGGATTGGTTGCCGCCTACATTGCCCTGAGCGAGCCCGACGGTCCGCTGGCGCGCGGCTACACGGTCAGTCAAGGCCGGGAAATCGGCCACGATGCCGAGTTGGTGCTTCGCATCGATGCGGACCGCACCATCTGGGTTGGAGGACACACCCAGACCGTGATCCAGGGCGAACTGCAATGGCCGTACACCTGACAAACCAACCGAGTCGAAATGCCTCCCGGAAACCGCAAACCATGACTGCCTTGCCCAACGACGCCTGGACGACTCCGCAGCCCCTGGACAACGCGAAGACGCTGCCTGCACTGCTGTACACCTCGGCGGAAGTGCACGCCGAGGAACAACGGCGGGTTTTCGCACGCAGTTGGCAATGCGTGGCGCATGTGCAGCAACTGGCAGCCGTGGGCGATCACGTGGTTGCGGAAGTGGCTGGCGTGCCATTGGTACTGGTGCGCGGAGAAGACGGCGAACTGCGCGCCTTGCACAATGTCTGCCGCCATCGCGCCGGCCCACTGGCAAGCTGTGACGGACGCGGTGCGCGTGCGCTGCACTGCCAGTATCACGGCTGGACCTACACACTCTCCGGGCAACTGCGCAGCGCCCCGGAAATGCGCGAAGCCGCGGATTTCAACATCAGCGAGATCCGCCTGCCGCAGGCGCGCCTTGAGGTCTGGCGTGGACTGGTTTTTGTGGCCATCGATCAGCCACCGCCGCTGACCGAGGTGCTTGAAGGCATGGATGAACGCCTCGGCAACATCGACTTCAACGCGTATGTGCATCACCAGCGCATCAGCTACTCAATCGCCGCGAACTGGAAAACCTATGTCGACAATTTCCTCGAAGGCTATCACCTGCCGCACATCCATCCGGGCCTGAACAAGCTGCTCGACTACCGCAGCTACCAGACTGAGACCGCGACCTGGTACTCGCTGCAATCCAGTCCACTGGATCGGGCCACCAATTTCTATGGCACGGGTGAAGCGCTGTACTACTTCATCTATCCCAACACCATGCTCAATATCCTGCCCGGCCGCTTGCAGACCAATCGGGTGCTGCCGATCAGCGCGGACCGCTGCCAGGTGGATTTCGATTTCTACTACGCGCCTTCGAACGACCCGGAGGAACTTGAGCGCAGGGCGCGCGACCTGGCGTTCAGCGATGAAGTGCAAGTGGAAGACATCGCCATCTGCGAACGCGTGCAACGGGGCCTGGCCTCCGGTTCCTATGAAGCCGGACGGGTCAGCCCGAAGCGTGAAAGCGGCGTGCATCATTTCCATGAACTGATCCGCCGCGTCTGGCGCTGAATTCGCAGTTCGGGATTGGGGATTCGGTATTGGAGGCACTTCCCCTATTCCTTTTACGGGAGAAAAGCCTGTCCCGGACTTGATCCGGGATGCCGAAGGCGGATGAGGGTGACCGTTGCCTGCCTTCAGCGTCTTCCGTGATCCAGCCAGATCTCGAGGCCTTGTGCATTGAGCTCAATATCGGTGCCCAGCAGGCTGGCCATTTGCTCGCGCGACAGGGTGCAACCGTGCGCTTGCGCGCGATCCAGATACAGTCTCTGCAGTTCGCCCTTCAGAATTTCGTGACGATGCGTGTTTTCGCGCGAGGCCTCCGCGATGGCCACCATGGCATTGATCACCTCGAACAGGTCCACGGCAAGTCGCTTCACATCCTGCACGCGGCTGTAGTGGGTGAGGTAGATCGCCTGCGGATCGAGCAACAGCAGGCGCGCGATCGAACCCTTCATGGCGATTGGATCGAACTGCACCGGCGTCGTGGTAGGCAGGATGAAGGCGCCATTGGCCGTGTCGAACTCGCGATAGGAAACGCCAAACGTGTCGCCGCTGAACACCGAGCGCGAGCGCGCGTCCCACACGCAGAAATGATGGCGCGCGTGGCCTGGCGTATCGAGGCAACGCAACGCGCGCCCAGCCAGCTCAAGCACCGTTTCGTCGCGAACCTCGATGATGCGCTCAGCCGGAACCGGCACCAGTTCGCCATAGGTTTGTGCGACTTGTTCGGCGCCATACACGGATGACGCACTGGCCACCAGGCGCGCCGGATTGATCATGTGCGGAGCACCGCGCGGATGCACGGCCAGCCTCGCGTTGGGCAGGTGGGTCAGGATTTCGCCGGCACCGCCCGCATGATCCAGGTGCACATGTGTCACGATCACGAGATCAACCGCGCTGCGCGCGATGCCCTTGCCATCGAGCGCAGCCAGCAGTGCGGGAATCGAGTAGTTGGTACCGACATCGATGAAGGCGGCCCGACCCGATTCGATGATCAGGTGACTGGCATCGAACCCGGGGCGGTTGAAGCCGGTGTCTATGGCGCTGATGCCGTGTTCAAACTGCATGCCGCTGGCTCGGGTGCTGGCTGGGGATCGCGGATTCTGGCAGAGCCGGCAGCGCGATGAAACGCAGCATGGCAACTAGTCTTGCTGCAACGCCTTGCGCAACAACGCGGCAAACCCCACTGGCCTGCTGCGACGTACGCGCACCTTGGGCGTTGCATGCCAGTCCGCACAACGCCGGATCGCAGCCGCCAGACCCGCGGCCAGTTCCGTCGCGGCTTCAACTCCCGGCTGCAGATGGATCTGCTTGATCTCGAACTCGCCCAAGTCGCGATGCGCCTTGGCATCCAGCCTGGCCACGATCCGGCCGCAATGCAAGACGGGCAGCACAAAGTATCCGTAGCGACGTTTGGCCTCCGGCACATAGCACTCGAGTGTGTAGTCGAAATCGAACATGGCCTGGCCACGTTCGCGATCCCACACCAACGGATCAAACGGCGAGAGCAGCGTGGTGTGGGTGGCCTGCAGGGTGTCGTTCATGCACGCCTGCAATGCCTCGGCGTGGTCGCGATGCACATAGGCCGGCTGCTCCCAACCGCTGACGCTGACCGGAATCAACATGCCGCTTGCGAGCAATGGCGCCAGGTCCGCGTCCTTGAGACGTGGCGCGGTGCGGAAATAGTCGCTGATCCAGCGTGCCTGGGTAATGCCCAGTGCCCTGACCGTATCCAAAATCAATTGCCGCGCGACTTCCTCCTGAGGCGGCATCTGCGCTTCGGTTTCGATCTGCATGCGTTCGAGAACACGTTCGCTCAAGTCATACACGCGCTGGAAACGCTCGCGTCGGGCAACCATCAGCTCACCCCGGGCAAACAGGGCCTCCAGCCAGCGTTTCTCGTCTTTCCACGCCCACCAGCCTCCCGGTTCGCGTCGCGCCGACTCGAAATCCGAAGACTTGCTGGCGCCGTGTTGACGAATGTGCTCCAGCACGGCATCCATTCCCGCACGCTGGGACGAATGCGCGCGCAATGCATGTTTGTTGGCCCAATGCCTTTCGCGTCCGCCGTGCGCGCGATGCGCCTGATGCAAGGCATACGCGGAAGTCGGTGCAAAGCAGGCCTCGTGCGACCAGCACTCGAAGATCCGTCCCTGCTCCAATGCCTGCTCCAGCCAGTGCACCGGGTAATTCCCAAGGCGCGAGAACAGCACCAGGTAGGGACTGCGCGCGACCACATGGATGGTGTCGATTTGCAGGACGCCCATGCGCTCGATGCATGCCAGCAGATCCGCAGGCTTCGGCTTGGCCACAGGCGCGGCAAGCAAACCCTGCGCATGCAACTGCAGGTAGCGGGCTTGCTGGATGCTGATTTGCGCTGGCGAGGCCGGGATTCGAGGCATCCGCCGATCATGCAAGGCAGCCCGTGCATTGGGCAATGGCGACGCGGGGCACGAGGCCTTGCGGCACGGCTGCTTGGACCGCAGTCGTCTGGACCGCAGCCGTCCCGGCTGCGTGTTTTTACCAGCGGACAGAGTGCCTGCGTTGTCAACTTCGGCCCCAGCCGACAAATCCGCCGGCCTCCCAGCATCGTGCGATAATCGGACGCTCGCAGCTGGCATGGGCCCGCAGCATTTCCATCCAACCCTCGTACGGAGATTCCACCATGTCCGACATCGTCATCGTCGGCGCCAAGCGCACCGCCATCGGCTCCTTTCTCGGCCAGTTCACTGGCGTTCCCACCCCAACGCTTGGGGCGACAGCCATCAAAGCGGCGCTGGAGCAGGCTGAGGTTGCGCCCAGCGACGTCAATGAAGTGATCATGGGTTGTGTATTGCCGGCCAACCTGGGCCAGGCTCCGGCGCGCCAGGCCGCTCTTGCCGCCGGCCTGCCCAAGTCTGCCGGTTGCACCACCATCAACAAGGTGTGCGGATCCGGCATGAAGGCCATCATGTTGGCCCACGATCTGGTCAAGGCCGGTTCCGCCCACGTCGTGGTCGCAGGCGGCATGGAATCCATGACCAATGCGCCGCACATGATTCCCAATTCGCGCACCGGCAATCGTTACGGCGGGTTCGAAGCGGTCGACCACATGGCCTGGGACGGACTCACCAATCCCTATGACGGCAAATCCATGGGTGTGTTTGCCGAAGCCACCGCAGACAAATACGGGTTCACCCGCGCCGAGCAGGATGCCTTTGCCGTGGCTTCCGTGGAACGCGCGCAGGCGGCCATCGCCTCTGGGGCATTCAAGGAAGAAATCGTCGCTGTCACCGTCGCGGGGCGCAAGGGCGACGTCACCCACGTTACCGACGAGCAGCCGGGCAAGTCGGACGTGGCCAGGATTCCGACCCTGAAGCCGGCATTCCGCAAGGAAAACGGCACGGTCACCGCGGCCAGTTCTTCCAGCATCTCGGACGGTGCGGCAGCAACCGTGGTGATGAGCGCCGACGAGGCTTTCAGGCGCGGCATCAGCCCCTTGGCGCGCATTGTTGCCCACGCCACCCTGGCGCAGGAGCCGGAATGGTTCACCACTGCCCCGGTGGGTGCGATCCAGAGCGTACTTGCGAAAGCCGGCTGGAGCGTGGACAACGTCGATTTGTTTGAAATCAACGAAGCTTTTGCCGTGGTCGCCATGGCGCCGATTCGCGACCTTGGCATTCCACATGCCAAGGTCAACGTCAATGGCGGTGCCTGCGCCCTTGGCCATCCGATTGGTGCTTCCGGTGCACGTCTGGTGGTGACCCTGATCCATGCCCTGCGCGCCCGCGGCGGCAAGCGGGGCGTGGCCTCCCTGTGCATTGGTGGAGGCGAAGCAACCGCCATTGCCATTGAGCTGGCCTGAACCCGGCACCCTGTTGGACGGCCAAAAAAATGCAGTATGCTGTTGTGATGGCTGCAGCGCTGACAGTTGTTCAGCATTCCAGCCTGCGGTTTTGCCAATGCGGCGGGCAATCCTGCGCAATCCCTGATTCGCCGCTTCCACTCGAGGGGACACCATGAACTTCTTCCGTATCATTTTGGCTTCTGCACTCGCCCTTGGGCTGGCAGCATGCAACGACGGTCAGAAACAGGCACAGGAAGCCGCTGATGCTGCCGCCAAGGCCGCAGCCGATGCAGCCGAAGCCACCAGAAAGGCTGCCGATGAAGCCGCCGCCGCCGCCCAGAAGGCTGCTGAAGCCACCCAGGCCGCCGCAACCGATGTCGCCAATGCCGCTACCGCTGCTGGTGCTGACGCCGCCGCAGCCGCCACCGGTGCCGCTGCCGATGCCGCTGCTGGTATGGCCGATGCAACCAAGGCCGCTGCCGATGCTGCCACTACGGCCACCGATGAAGCCGCCAAGGCTGCTCAAGAGGCTGCCGAAAAGGCCAAGCAGGAAGCCGAGAACCACTGAGTTCCCGCTTCAACCCGAAAGACCGCCGGCCGCCTTGTGCGGCCGGTTTCGTTTTGCGGGTTGGTGATCGGCAGGTTACGCTGCATCGCCGTCATTCAATCATTCCCGTGCAGGGTTCCCCCTCATGCCGCGCATCCAGTCGCAGATCGATACCCGCTCGCCCGAATTCCTGGCCAATGCGACACAGTTGCGTGACCTGGTCGATGACCTCAAGCAGCAACTCCAACGCGCATCCCTGGGCGGAGGCGACAAGGCGCGCAGCAAGCACACGGAGCGTGGAAAACTGCTGCCACGTGAACGCATCCGTGCCTTGCTCGATTCCGGGTCGCCCTTCCTCGAAATTGCTCCGCTCGCCGCCCACGGCATGTATGAAGATGCCGCACCCTGCGCAGGTCTCATCGCCGGTATTGGCCGGGTCAAGGGCCAGGAAGTGATGGTGGTGGCCAACGATGCCACGGTGAAGGGCGGCACCTATTTCCCGATGACGGTGAAGAAGCACCTCCGCGCACAGCAGGTGGCGCTGGAGAATCGCCTGCCCTGCGTGTACCTGGTGGATTCCGGCGGCGCCTTTCTGCCGCTGCAGGACGAGGTGTTTCCGGATCGTGAACATTTCGGACGCATCTTCTACAACCAGGCACAGATGAGCGCGCTGGGCATCGCCCAGATTGCCGTGGTCATGGGCTCATGCACGGCCGGTGGTGCCTATGTTCCGGCGATGAGCGACGAAACCATCATCGTCAAGGAGCAGGGCACCATCTTTCTCGGCGGCCCACCACTGGTGAAAGCCGCCACGGGGGAGGTTGTCGATGCCGAGGCCCTGGGCGGTGCCGAGGTGCATACCTCCATTTCCGGCGTGGCCGACCACTTCGCCGAGAACGACGCACATGCTCTGAGTATTGCGCGTGACCTGGTTGGCAACCTCAATCGCGGCAAGGCGATGCCGCTGGCGCTGCTGGAGCCGCGCGAGCCAGCCTATGCCGCCGAGGAGATTTACGGCATCGTGCCGCGCGAAACCCGCATCCCCTTCGATATCCGCGAGCTGATCGCGCGCATTGTCGATGCCTCGGAATTCAGCGAGTTCAAGGCGCGCTACGCCAAGACCCTGGTCACCGGATTCGCCCACATCCACGGCTATCCGGTTGGCATCGTCGCCAACAACGGCATCCTGTTTGCCGAGTCCGCGCTCAAGGGCGCGCACTTCATTGAACTGTGCAACCAGCGCAACATCCCACTGGTGTTCCTGCAGAACATCACCGGTTTCATGGTCGGCCGCAAATACGAAAACGCCGGCATTGCCAAGGATGGCGCCAAGATGGTGACCGCCGTGGCCTGCTCGCATGTGCCCAAGTTCACCGTGGTCATTGGCGGCAGCTTCGGTGCCGGCAACTACGCCATGTGCGGTCGCGCCTATGGCTCACGCTTCCTGTGGATGTGGCCGAACTCGCGCATCAGCGTGATGGGTGGCGAGCAGGCAGCCAGCGTGTTGGCCACGGTCAAGCGTGATGGTATCGAGGCCAGCGGGAAATCCTGGTCGGCTGAGGAAGAAGCCGCATTCAAGGCTCCGATCCGGGAGCAATACGAGCAACAGGGTCATCCCTACTACGCCAGTGCGCGCCTGTGGGACGACGGCGTGATCGACCCGGTCGACACCCGTCGGGTGCTTGGACTGGCCATCTCGGCGTCCATGAACGCACCCATTGAACAGGGTCGTTTTGGTGTCTTCCGCATGTGACTCCGTTTCGAGTTTGAAGAATTTTTCCTCGGCACCTCAGTGTGATGGCGCAATGAACCCGAAAATGCTTCAGCTCATCTCCGGCATCCTGCTGCTCTGCCTGACCGCCAGCGTCGAGGCGTCCGACCTCGGCCCAGGCTGGCTTGCGACCCGCAATCAGAACCCGTTCGCCCTCGATATCGGACTGCCGCCGGCGCCGGCTGTGCCTGCAAGCGGAGCCTGGCTGGTGGATGCCTCCGCCACGATCAGCAATACCGAGCTGGGGCAGTCACGCGATGACACCCGTGTACTGTTCGACCTCGAATCCAGGGAAACCCGACTCAGCCTGGCCTATGCCTGGAATGATGAATGGAGTGCGCGCATCAGCCTGAGCCAATTGCGGGCCAGTGCCGGATTCCTTGATGGGCCGGTGGAAAGATTCCACCGCATCTTTGGATTCGACAACGGTGATCGCGGCCAACTCGATACCGTGGCCCCGTTCGTGGCATTGAATCGCGGCACGCAGCAAACGGTGCTGCTGGACAGACCTGAAACTTCTGTTGGCCCACTCCAGCTCGACCTGAATCGCCAGTGGCATACTGACACACTTGGACGCACCGTGTTTTCCCTGAGTGCGAGCATTCCGGTCAGCGCAGGCCTTTTCATCGAGGAAAGCCGTGACGCCGACCTGGCCCTGGCCGTATCCACCTTGAAACCCATCGGTGATCGATGGTTGCTGGGCGCGCGGCTTGGCGTGCTCGCACGTGGCGACAACGAACGCTTCGCGGCCAAAACCCACTCGATGGTTTCCTTCGCGAGTCTGCTGGTGCGCTACCGGTTGGGCTCGCAATGGAGTGCCGTCCTGCAGTCCGATGCCCACGATGCGCTCTATCGCGACCTGCCTGCCCTGCCGGGTTCCGCTGGCAACCAGCTCAGCTTCGGATTGATCAGGAGACTGGGACAAGACGGCGAACTCATAGCCACGCTGGGAGAGGATGTCCCTGCCCTTCACAGTGCCGACGTTGCAGTGCATCTGGGACTGCGCATGTGGTTTGGCCATTGATTTGACGCACTGCGACAAAAGGCCATCATCGGCAGGCTTTTGATTGGCGTTACCATCCGCATTTCAACGGATACGCAGGCCCCGTGGCAATCCACGCGAGGGGCTGCTTCAAGTTTCATCACAGGAGAACCACCATGTTTGGTCGCTTTTTGCTTGCTGCATCCGTACTTCTTGCTTCCACGTCCGCCTTTGCGGCCTGTTCGGTTGATATCGATGGCAATGACGCCATGCAGTTCAACCTGAAGAACATCGACGTTCCGAAATCCTGCGCCGAGTTCACCGTCAACCTGAGCCATTCCGGCAAGCTGGCCAAGAACGTCATGGGCCACAACTGGATCCTGGTCAAGACTGCCGACCTGCAGGCCGTTGCCAACGACGGCATGGCTGCTGGCCTCGACAAGGACTACATCAAGGCCGGTGACACGCGCGTCATCGCCCACACCAAGGTCATCGGTGCCGGTGAAAAGGCTTCGGTCACCTTCGCTACCAACAAACTGGATGCGGCAGGCGCCTATACCTTCTTCTGCTCGTTCCCCGGTCACTGGGCATTGATGAAGGGCACGCTCAAGCTGATCTGATACATGCCGTGCATCGGCATTTGATCGCGCATGTGGGACAATTCCGGGGCTGCACGCCTTTGCTGCGGCCCCGTAGCTCAGCTGGATAGAGCGTCCCCCTCCTAAGGGGAAGGTCGTACGTTCGAATCGTATCGGGGCCGCCACTACTTATGCTCTGCGCACAAGCCACTAAATCGACTACCGGTTGCAGGCAACGCAAGGCGCTGCTTTTCACACACACTGGTCGATCAGTTGCATTCAAGGTAGGCGCATGACGCGCCAGGGAATCCTCAGGTTCACCCTGCGGCTGGTGATCATCGCCGTCATGCTGCCGGCGCTGATCCTGGTGCTGGTCAAGGCTTGGCGCTACCTCGACTACCACGCTGTCGGTGACCGCGGCATCGCGCAGACCGATGCCGTGCCCATCCGTGGCACCACGCAAACCCTGTTCATTCGCGGTCATGACCGCAACAAGCCGTTGCTTCTGTTTCTCCCC
>SHNG01000081.1 GCA_004295005.1 Gammaproteobacteria bacterium | reverse complement strand
GCAAAGCGCACCTGGGTGGGCTGGTTGCGTCCACTGATCGCCACGCTGCCGCGGAAATTCGGGCTGACCCAGGTTTGCGCCGCGGCATCCGCTGCGGCCAGGCCGCAGATGCACATGAGCCAGGCGCAGCGCTGATTCATCGCATGCGATTCGGCTATTCGCCGAGTTCCTCGCGCATGAACTCGGGCAGGGACAGCGCGGCCTTGTGGATCTCGGCGTTGTAATAGCGCGTCTCGAAGCGCTTGGTTTGCGCGCCGCGCTCGCGGAAATCGGACAGATCGGCACCCTTGCGCGCGAGCGTCGCACTCCACCAGCCGGTCGGATAACACGGCTGCGGGAAGGTGAGCGTGCGCACGGCCTGGAATCCAGCGGTGCGCATGGCGGCACGCATGGCCTTGATCAGGCCGATATGCGCCAGCGGCGATTCGCTCTGCTGCACGAAAATGCCGCCACTGCGCAGGGCCTTGAAGCAACTGGTGTAGAACGCGGCGTTGAACAGGCCTTCGGCGGGGCCAACCGGGTCGGTGGAGTCAACGATCACCACGTCCACGGATTCCGGCTCGCAATCGGCCATGTACTTGATGCCGTCATCGAAGATCAACTGCGCGCGCGGATCGTTGTTCGCCTCGCACAGTTCCGGGAAGTACTGCTCGGCCAGGCGCGTCACGCGCTCGTCGATTTCCACCTGCACGGCGGACTCCACGCTCTCGTGGCGCAGCACTTCGCGCAGGGTTCCGCAATCGCCGCCACCGATGATGACCACGCGGCGTGCGCGCGGATGGGTGAACAGGGCCGGGTGCGACATCATCTCGTGATAGAAGAAATTGTCGCGCGTGGTCAGCATCATGCAGCCGTCGATCACCATCAGCTTGCCCCAGTCGGTCGAGTCGTGGATCTCGATGGACTGGAACGGGGTCTGTTCGGCGTGCAGGCGTGCACGGGTGCGAAAGCCGATCGAAGAGCCGGATCCTTCGTGCGCTTCGGTGAACCAGCTTGGCTCGGTGGTGGACATGCGGAGCTTCCTTGTCGAAACGATGGTGCCTCGAAATCGAGGCGGACTGTGGGAAGCGCAATTGTAGCCGTTCGCGCAGCCCGCGCGAGCAGTCGGCGCCGCCTTCCAGCGTGGCAATTCGTAATAACGCGTGGCAACGCGCGTGGTTACAATGCGCCCCTCCGATGGGTCCCGCGGCGTGCGAGGCTTCCGACCCTTCGGGTGACTCAAGTCCAGGCCCGCCGCTGCGACGTTCTGCCATCCGGAGCCCTGCATGAAACATTCCTGGAGTATCGACGCGGCACGTCGCACCTATGCCATCGCCAATTGGGGCGAAGGGTATTTCGACATCAATGCGCACGGTGCGGTGACGGTGAAGCCGCGCGGCGAGGGCGGCGCTGAACTCGCCATTCCAACCCTGGTCGACGCGGCGCGTGCGCGTGGTTCGCGCTTGCCCCTGTTGATGCGCTTTCCCGACATCCTCATGGATCGCCGGTCACGGTTGCAGTCCGCTTTTGCCAAGGCCATGCGCGAGTGGGATTACAACGGCGGTTACACCGCGATCTATCCGATCAAGGTCAACCAGCAACGCAATGTGGCCGGAGAACTGGCTGCTGATAGCGCACCCGGGTTCGGCCTGGAGGCGGGTTCCAAACCGGAACTCATGGCCGTGCTTGCACTCGCACGCACGGGCAGCGTGGTCATCTGCAATGGTTACAAGGATCGCGAGTACATCCGCCTGGCCCTGATCGGACGCAAGCTGGGCCTTGAAATCTTCATCGTCATCGAGAAGCCGTCTGAGCTGCGTTATGTGATCGAGGAAGCGGCGCAGCTTGGCGTCGAACCGCTGCTCGGCGTGCGCATGCGCCTGAAAAGCCTCGGTGCCGGCAAATGGCAAAACTCCGGTGGCGACAAGGCCAAGTTCGGTCTCACGCCGCGCCAGTTGTTGACCCTGGTCGAGCAACTCAAGGCCGCGAATCTTTCGCACACGCTCAAGCTGCTGCACTTCCACATGGGCTCGCAGATGTCCAACGTGCGCGACATCGCGCGCGGCATGCGCGAAGCGGTGCGCTATTTCGTGGAACTCTCGCAACTGGGTTTGCCGATCCGCTACATGGATGTGGGCGGTGGGCTCGGCGTGGACTACGAGGGAACGCGCTCGCGCTCGGAGTGCTCGATCAACTACGGCCTCGACCAGTACGCCTCCAGCGTGGTTGGCGCACTGGCCGAAGCCTGTACCGAGAATGGCCTGGCCCACCCGCATGTGTTGACCGAATCCGGCCGCGCGCTGACCGCGCACCACGCGGTGCTGGTGGTCAACGTCAGCGAAGTGGAGGAATCGCCGCGTGGCGCGGTGCCGCCACCACGCACCGACGAGCCCGCCGTGTTGCGGCGTCTGCGCGAAGTGCATGCCGAACTGGGCGTGCGTGCGCCGACCGAATTGTTTCACGAGGCGCAGTACCACCTTGCCGAAGGCCAGTCGCTGTATGCACTGGGCCAGTTGTCGCTGTCGGATCGCGCGCAACTGGATGATCTCTACTATGCGATTGTCAATGTCGTGCGGGCGCACCTGAAACCGGACGAGCGTTCGCATCGCCAGGTTCTGGATGAACTCAACGAAACCCTGGTCGACAAGTACTTCGTCAATTTTTCGGTATTTGAATCGGTGCCGGACATCTGGGCGATCCAGCAGGTGTTTCCGATCATGCCGATCCAGGGCCTTGATCGCGAACCGGATCGGCGTGGCGTGATTGCCGATCTCACCTGCGATTCGGACGGGCGCATTGATCAGTACGTCGATGCCGATGGCGTGGACGTGAGCCTGCCATTGCATGCGCCTGGCCCAGGCGAAACCCTGATGCTTGGCCTGTTCATGGTCGGCGCTTACCAGGAAACCCTGGGCGACATCCACAACCTGTTCGGTGACACCGATGCAGTCAGCGTCAAGCTCGTCGGAACGGGTTTCGAAATCAGCCACCAACGCCGTGGCGACAGCACCGACCTGATGCTCGACTATGTCGGCTATGACCTCGGCGCGCTGCGAGCCGAATACCGCGACAAGATTGCAGCGGCAGGCATCGAGGGTGAACAAGCACAAACCTTGAGCGGCATCCTGGAATCGGGACTCACCGCCTACACCTACCTTGCGGAGACTACGGAATGAACACGATCAAGGCCGGTTTTGTCGGCCTGGGCGCCATGGGTCAACCCATGGCCGGGCACCTGCACAAGGTCGGACTCTTGCAAGCGGTGTGGACGCGCACGCCCTCCAACACCACTGCGATTTCCGCGCAGTTGGGCCTGGCGCCGCCCGCGTCGCTGGCCGAGCTGGCCATGCAGTGCAACGTGATCGCCCTGTGTGTGCCGCAAGATGCCGACGTGTTGGCCGACGTGGAAACCATCGCCGCGCATGCACGGCCAGGCACGCTGGTGATCGACCACTCCACGGTGTCATCCGCAACCGCGCACAAGGCATATGCACGCATGCGCGCGGCGCAGGGCGACTTCATCGACGCGCCGGTTTCCGGCGGGGTCGAAGGTGCGCGCAACGGCAAGTTGTCGATCATGGTCGGTGGTGACGATGCCGCATTGGAACGCGCGCGCCCGGTGCTTGAATGCTATGCCGCCAAGATCAACCACATGGGCGGCGTGGGTGCGGGGCAGAACACCAAGGCGGTGAACCAGGTGCTGGTGGCTGGCATCGCGCAGGCGGTATGCGAAGGCCTGGCCCTGGGTGATGCGCTCGGTCTCGACGCCGAGCGCCTGATTCCCACCCTGCTGGCCGGGGCCGCGGGCAACTGGTTTCTCGACAAGCGTGGCCACACCATGCTGGCCGACGAGTTCAAGGTCGGCTTCAAGCTGGCCCTGCTGCACAAGGACCTGAAGATCGTGCGTGAACTGGCGCGCTCGGTCGGCACCGACGCCAGCATCATCGAGAAATCGCTGGCCGATTACGCCGTGCTGATGGCGCGCGGCCATGGCGATGACGACATTTCCGGCTTGATCCGGCTCAAGCGCGCGGCGGCTTGAGGCTTGCGTTTCATGGTTTGTTTACACGCCCAGGCGCCGCTTGCGCGATAAAGGTTGCCGGCCATAACTGACAGACCCATCACACTGCGACAAGCTGCTGCTGGCGGCATTCCCGAGTGGTGGTAAAACTCGCACACTTTCCCTGGAGATCCGGTCATGAAGCTGTCCCTGCCATCGTTTGCCCTGCTTGGCCTGTTGACCTGCGGCGCGGCATCCGCGCAAACGGTACCTCCGGATCTCGATCTGGAGCTGGTCACCGGCAGCGTCAATTCGCCCATTGCGGTGCGCGCCCCGGCCGATGGCAGTGGCCGGATCTTCATTGTCGGTCAGAACGGTGCAATCCGCATTTTCAAGAATGGGGCGTTGCTGCCAACGCCGTTCCTGACCGTACCGGTGGATTTTGGCGGGGAGGCCGGATTGCTCGGCATGGCCTTCCATCCCAACTACGGCAAGCCGTCGTTGCCGCACAACAACGAGTTTTACGTGGCCTTCAATCGCCCCGACGCCGATCCGAGCATTGGCAGTTCGCCCGATGTCGCGATCGCCCGTTACACCGTTTCAGCCAATCCGGACATTGCCAATGCCAGCGGCACCCTGGTCTTGCGTGTACCGGACATTGCGTCCAACCACAACGGGGGTGACATTCATTTCGGACCGGATGGCTACCTCTACATGTCCACCGGTGATGGCGGAACCCAGGGTGATCCGCATGGGTTCGCGATGTGCCTGTGGAAAAAGGCCGCTGACAATACTCCGGGCAATTGCGGTTCCGGTACACCCACCTACTTCCTGATGGGCAAGATCCTGCGCATCGATGTCGACAATCGCGGCGGAGCGGTAACTGCGGACATGTGCGGATCACAAGGAATCAGCCCCGCTCAGTACTCGATTCCCGCCGACAACCCGCAGGTGGGTACCAGCAATACCTGCGATGAGATCTGGTTGCGTGGATTCCGCAATCCGTGGCGCACCAGTTTCGACCGCGATACCGGCGATTTCTGGATCGGTGATGTCGGCCAGGGTTCGTGGGAGGAGATCAGCCTGCGCACGCTCAATTCCCCGGATCCAACCTTTTATGGATGGCGTTGCTATGAAGGCGCGCACAACTACAACAGTTCCAATGTCTGCGCCACGCCACCGGCCAATGTTTTTCCAGTGATGGAATACAGCCATGCTGGCAACCGTTGCGCGATCACCGGCGGCTTCCGCTATCGTGGTCCGATCACTCCACTGGACGGCATGTACATTTTCTCCGACGCCTGCACCAGCGAGATCTTCATGGGCAAGCCTGCCGGTGGCGGCACCTGGAGCTACACCGAATGGCGTGACGACGCGGATGGCTACGGCACCTATTCCGGATTTGGCGAGGACGAAGCCGGCAACCTGTATGTCGTGCACACCCAGGATGGCGAGGTTTACAAGTTTGTGTCCCCGCAGAGTACGGATTTGATCTTTGCCGACGGCTTTGACAACTGAGGTCGGCTTGATCGCCATCACGCGCGAAGTCAGTGCGGGGCTCGGGGCCTGCCAGCTTTCGTTCGTCGAACGCCAGACCATCGATGTTGCGCGCGCACGCGCGCAGCATCGTGCCTACCAGGATGCGCTGGCGGCACTCGGCTGCAAGGTGCGGGTGCTGGCCGAGCAGGTGCAGATGCCGGATGCGGTATTCGTCGAGGACACCGCCATCGTTCTGGATGAACTGGCGGTGATGACACGGCCCGGTGCAGCTTCAAGACGCGCGGAAGTCGCGACGGTTGCCGAAGCACTGGCCCAACACCGTTCATTGCGCTGGATCGAGGAGCCCGCCACCCTCGACGGCGGCGATGTGTTGCGAATCGGCCGGGCAATTCATGTCGGCGAGTCCGCGCGCAGCAACGCGGAAGGCCTCGCCCGCCTGCGCGAAATCCTGGCCGACTACGGCTACAGCGTGCGCGGTGTGCCCACGCGCGACTGCCTGCATCTGAAATCGGCGGTCACCGCGCTGGATGATGAAACCGTATTGCTGCAACCGCGCTGGGTTGATCGCGGGCAATTTGCCAACTATCGAATCATCGAGGTGGATGAGGCGGAAGAACACGCCGCCAACGTGGTGCGGGTGGGCGATGCGCTACTCATGCCCGCCAATTTTCCGCGCACCCGCCAGCGCCTGCTGGATGCCGGATACCAGGTCAGTACCGTGGATGTTTCCGAATTGCAGAAGGCCGAAGGCGCGGTGACCTGCTGCAGCCTGCTGGTTTCCTGACGCGCCTGCGCATCAAGTTCCTGCCGATGCAGTTCGCAAAGTCGGGTTTCAACCCGACGCTCTTGGGCATGTCTCAGGGTGACGCTTCTTCCTTGAGCGCAATGGCGTTGATGCCATTGTCGGCAAGCGCCGCCTTGACGGTTTCCAGTTCGCTGGCGCTGGCATAGGGACCCAGGCGCACGCGGTTCCAGGTCTTGCCGTTGATGGTCACCGGGTACACCTTGGCCACGAAGCCGAGGATCGCCAGCTTGGCCTTGACCTCATCGGCGCCCTGCGCGGACGGATAGGAGCCGGCCTGCAGCAGGTAGCGGGCGCCGGGAGACTGCGTCGGAGTTGTTGTCGTGGTGGTCGGGTTGGTGGCTTCCGCGCGCGCCTTGGCCGAGATCTCCGCATCCGGAATCACCACTTCCATTTCCGGCAGCACCGAATAGAAGTCGTAGTTCTTGCGCGGCTTTTCCCGATTCTCGACCAGCGGCGGCTCGCTTTCACGCGGGGCCACCGCTTCCGGATTGGGTTGCGGCCCACCCTGCTTGCGCAGCATCGGTGCCCAATCACCCTGCAGGAAAAACAGCGCAACCAGCAGGCCCAGCACCACGCCGATTCCCAGCCAGGCCCAGGCCGGCATGGCCGGACGGTTGCTGCCACGGGTTGCCTGCTTGCGTGTTCGTGACGCCATGGTGTATCTCCGTATGTATCGTTTGACCGCGCTGCGCGCGCGGGATTCCTGATTACATGCTGGTCGGCGCGGATACGCCGAGCAGGTCCAGGCCGTTGGCCAACACCACGCGCGTTGCATTCGCCAGCACGACACGCGCTTCGCGCAGCGCCACATCCTCGACGATGAACTGGTGCGCGTTGTACCAGGCGTGGAACGCGGCAGCGAGCTCGCGCAGGTATTGGGCGATGAGTTGCGGATCAAGATTGATCCCGGCCGATTCAACCAGTTCCGGGTATCGGCTCAGCTCGTTCATCACGGCACGCTCGTGTTCGCTGTCGAGCCGACCCAACGCGGCAAGGCCGTCAGTGGTTGAGAAAGACAGGCCCCGCTCGCCGAGCTGGCGTTGCACGCTGCACACCCGCGCGTGGGCGTACTGGATGTAATAGACCGGATTTTCGTTGGTCTGTGAGCGGGCAAGATCAATGTCGAACACCAGTTGCGAGTCGGTCTTGCGGGCAACCAGGAAATAGCGCGTGGCGTCACGACCGACTTCGTCGATCAGGTCGCGCAAGGTGACGTAGCTGCCGGCACGTTTGGACAGTTTCACTTCCTCGTTGCCGCGCATCACCGTGACCATCTGGTGCAGTACGTACTCCGGCCAGCCCTTGGGAATGCCGACATCCAGTGCCTGCAGGCCGGCGCGAACGCGCTGCACGGTCGAATGATGATCGGCACCCTGTTCGTTGATGACGCGCTCGAAGCCGCGGCTCCATTTGTTTTCGTGATAGGCGACGTCCGGTACGAAATAGGTGAAACTGCCGTCCGACTTGCGCATGACCCGATCCTTGTCATCGCCAAAGTCGGTGGTTTTCAGCCACAGCGCACCATCCTTTTCGTAGGTGTGCCCGGCGGCCACCAGTTCGCGGACCGTGTTTTCGACACGACCCTCGGAGTACAGCGAGGATTCCAGGAAGTACACATCGAAGCCGACGCCAAAGGCGCGCAGGTCCAGATCCTGCTCGCGGCGCAGCCAGGCCACGGCAAAGCGACGTATCGAATCGAGGTCGGTGGCGTCGCCGGCAGCCGCAACGTCGACTCCATCCGCGTGTACGGTTGCCCGATCCAGGTAATCACGCGCCACATCCCGGATGTACTCGCCGCGGTAGCCGTCTTCCGGCCATCCCGGCTGCTCCGGCTCGATGCCCTGGCAGCGTGCCTGTACGGAGCGCGCAAGGTTGTCGATCTGCGCACCGGCATCGTTGTAGTAGAACTCGCGGGTCACTGACCAGCCGTTGGCCTCGAGCACGCGCGCGAGGCTGTCACCCACCGCCGCGCCGCGGCCGTGACCCACGTGCAGTGGGCCCGTTGGATTGGCTGAAACAAATTCGACCTGCAGCTTGCGCGAGGCACCCGAGCGGTTGCGTCCGTATTCGCTTCCAAGCTGAAGAATCCGGGCAATCTCGGCATGCAGGGCGGCAGCACCCAAATGAAAGTTGATGAAACCCGGTCCGGCGATCTCGATCTTCTCGATGCGCGGATCGTTGATCGCCCCCACCAGCAATGCGGCAATGTCGCGGGGCTTCATGCACGCCTGCTTGGCCAGGGTCATGGCCACGTTGCAGGCAAAATCACCATGTTCCCGATTGCGCGTGCGCTCGACCACGAAACCAGGCGTAATGCCTTCGGGCAGGGCGTTTTGCGCGCGCAAGGAGGCGAGCGCTCCGTGGATCAGCTCGCGCAAGGTGTCTTTCACGGCGGGATTCGGTGGCAGCGGGTCGACCATTGTAGGGTGCTGCCTCGAATTCCCAAAATCAGGATCGGCGGAACACATAACGCGCCGTCGACAAACATGAGTGCCCACCCATGCTTAGCGGCTACTCCCGCACGCGTTGCCAGCAATGCGCGGCAAATGCTTGTCCGGCAAGGTCAATTTTCAGCCGGCCCGCGCTGTGGATAAGTCTGTGGGAAATAATCCGGGCGTGATCGCGCTGGGGCGGGGGAAACACGCGCAGTCGCACGTTTCCTTTGCGTGCCCGTACGACAAGTTATTGATAGTAAATGCAATTGTCTGGTAGATCTACGCGAATACCCTGATTCACAAGGCTAGGCGCGAAAATTGCCGGGATGTGTATAGTTTTTGCGCCAGTCAGGGCTGCCGGGCTCAGCGGGAAACCAGCCCGTCCACGGTTTCGCCGTAGATGCGCAGGACCTGGCGGCCGCTTTCCAGCTTGCCGCGCATCGCAATTCGGGCTCGCAAGCCCAAGGTCAGGGACTTCAGGCGATCGGCATTTTCCTGCTTGGCGTCGCCAAACGTGGACTTGCCCAGTTCCGAATTGAAGCGGTGCAGCTCGAAAAAGAAGCGCTGTTGTCCATCGGTCAGGAAATCAAGCACGGGCTTGGCGCTGGGACTGGCGTCCAGGTCGCGCTGGCAGAGCATCTCGCGCTCCAGACAGAGATTTTCCGCGCTCCCGGCGAAGCGCACGAACGGCTCGGCCACATTGGCCGTATCCAGGTCGGCGGCAATCAGGGCCAACGCGTGCGCTTGCACCATGCCCGCATCATCTCGCCAGCCGGGGCTGTGCTTGTCGAGCTTTTGCGCAAGCTGTGCCGCCATGGCGCCGCCCGACTGCACCAGTTCGGCCGCATTAAAGGCTGCGCCGCCGGGTGGTGGCCGCGCGTCAAAGGTGCTGCCGGAAATCATCAGGTCGAGAGCCCGATAGAGGTCGGCATCGGCCGTGCGGGAAAATCCGCAGGCATCAAGCAGACGGAAGGTCTCCTCGATGCTGGCGCGTTCGTTGGCGCCAACGCCCGCCTGCCAGGCCGCTTCCTCGCGCTGGCGCAAGTCATGGCAGCCGGCAAACAGGTTGAGCGCGCACCATTCGCGCAGGCCGAGAACAAATATCCCGTGGGTCTCGATCAAGCGGCCAATACGACCGTCGAGAATGTCGAGGATATGACCTTCATTGTGGTAGGCATGGAAATCATTGCCCAGGCTGCCGTGGCGCAGGGCAAGACGCGCATGGGCGATACGGATCGCGTCGTCACATCGGGACAGCAGGGCTTGGGCATCGGCGACGCTCGTGCGCAGCGGCGCAAGCTGTTGCGCACGCTTTTCCAAGACCGCATCCAACGGCTGCAAAAGCGGGCCCGCCAAGGCGCGCGCGGCGGCAATGTCCGGCAGGTCCCGTTCGACCTGGTCGGGCGGAAAGCTTCGAGGAAAACCGAAAATCACGTGGCGTTTCCGCCCCCAGAGACCTGCTGGGGGCGAGTATAGAACGTGGCTCGCCGGGTCGGTATGCAGTCACCGGGCGTTTCAGATCCAGCCTCGCTGTGCCAGTGAAGACGGCACTCCGTCGCCGATCACGAAATGATCGAGCACGCGGACATCGATCAAGGCCAGCGCATCACGCAGGCGCAAGGTGATGGCGCGGTCGGCGGCGCTGGGTTCGCTGACGCCGGAGGGATGGTTGTGGGCCAGGATCACTGCAGCCGCGTTGTGGGCCAGGCAGTGACGAACCACTTCGCGGGGATGCACGCTGGCACCGTCAATGGTGCCGCGAAACAGCTCCTCGAATGCAATCACGCGATGGCGGTTGTCGAGGAACAGGCAGGCAAAAACCTCGTACGGGTAGGCGGCAAGGCGGGATTTGAGATAGCGGGCGCTGGATGCGGGGTCGGTCAGGCTGGGGATTTCCTGCAATTCACTGTCCAGGTAGCGACGTCCCAGCTCCAACGCCGCCTGCAATCGGCACCAGGCAACCGGCCCAAGCCCGGATCGCTTTTGCGGCGCATGCAGCAGGCCCTTGAGTCCGCCGCGGCCGCTGAGCAGCTCACGCCCCACGTCGACTGCGCTGGAGCCGCGACGCCCCGAGCCGATGAAGACGGCCAGCAATTCCGCATCGGACAGGCTGCCACTGCCGCGCATGCGCAGTTTTTCGCGGGGGCGTTCGCCATCTGGCCAGTCTCGGATACTCATGGGGATGCATGCAGGGTTGGATAGGCGACTTTATGTATGGAAATGCAGTCGCCGCAGCGGAGAGGATCGGGAAATTGGGTAAGCTTGCGTCTCTCGCCCGTGCACGAAATTTCCTACATGAGTGAAGTCCGCCTAGACGGTATGCGCGTTCTGCTCGGCGTGGGCGGTGGCATTGCCGCCTACAAGTCCGCCGATCTGGTACGCCGCCTGCGCGATGCCGGTGCCGAGGTGCGCGTGGTCATGACGCAGAACGCCACCCGCTTTGTCGGTGCGCTGACCTTCCAGGCCCTGTCCGGAAACCCGGTGCGCACCAGCCTGTGGGACGAATCCGCCGAAGCGGCCATGGGACATATCGAACTGGCGCGCTGGGCGGACCAGGTATTGATCGCACCGGCTTCCGCCGATCTTCTGGCGCAACTGGCCCAGGGCCGTGCCGAGGATCTGCTTGGCACCCTGGTTCTGGCCACGGCCGCTCGGGTTTCGGTTGCCCCGGCGATGAACCAGCAGATGTGGGCACACCCGGCGACCCGGGCCAATCTCGAGATCCTGCGCAAGCGCGGCGTTCGCGTGCTGGGGCCGGGATCCGGCAGCCAGGCCTGCGGCGAGGTGGGCGAGGGCCGCATGCTCGAACCCGTGGAACTGGTGGGGCAGCTCGCGGCCGGCAATGGGCCGCAGGTGCTTGCCGGCTTGCGTGTGCTGGTCAGTGCAGGCCCCACGTATGAAGACATTGATCCGGTCCGTTTCATCGGCAACCGCAGTTCCGGTCGCATGGGGTTTGCGATTGCCGCAGCGGCCAGGGACGCCGGAGCCACCGTGCAGCTCGTTGCCGGACCGGTGAGCCTGTCGACACCACCGGGAGTGGAACGCATCGACGTGCGCAGCGCACGCCAGATGCGCGATGCGGTCATCCCGCGGGCAGCGGCCAATGACATCTTCATAGCCGCCGCCGCCGTGGGCGACTACCGACCCGAGGCCTGCGCACCGCACAAGCTCAAGAAGAGCGGCAAACCGCTGGCCCTTGAGTTGGCCCAGAATCCGGACATTCTGGCGGAAGTCTCGACCCTGCCGGATCGCCCTTTCCTGGTCGGATTCGCTGCCGAAACCCAGGATCTCGAACGCCATGCGCGCGACAAGCTGGAACGCAAGGGGCTCGACCTGATCGCGGCCAACCTGGTGGGTGAATCCCAGGGCTTTGAAAGCACGGAAAATGCCCTGCTGCTGTTGTGGGCCGATGGACGGGAGCAACTTGCGCAAGCCGACAAGTCAACGCTTGCCAGGAACCTCATCGAACGCATTGCCCTGCGTTTCCAGGCGCGCGCAAGGGCGCAATCCACACCATGATTCCAATCCGGCTGAAGATTCTCGATCCCCGTCTAGGGCGTGACTTTCCGCTGCCGGACTATGCGACCGCCTCCGCCGCGGGAATGGACTTGCGCGCCATGATCGACGGGCCGCTCGTACTGAAGCCCGGAGTCGCCGCGCTGGTGCCAAGTGGAATCGCCATCCACATTGGCGACCCCGCACTTTGTGCCATCGTGTTGCCGCGCTCGGGGCTCGGACACAAGCACGGCGTCGTGCTCGGCAATGGAGTTGGCCTGATCGATGCCGACTACCAGGGGCCGCTGATGGTTTCCTGCCTGAATCGCTCGGCTGACGAATTTCTGGTCCAACCGGGAGATCGCATTGCCCAACTGGTGTTCATGCCCGTCGCCCGCGCGCGGTTCGAGGTGGTCGACGAATTCGATGCAAGCGAACGGGGAACGGGCGGGTTCGGCAGCACGGGTCGAAGCTGACTTGAATCAGTGCGTGCATCCGCAAACCTTTGGCATGGATGCTGCACGGCGCAACCAGCCTTGATAGGCTAGGGTGTGCACTTCGTGAAACTGCAAGGGCAAGGGGAAATTGAATGTCGAAGGCCAAGCAGCCAGCGCGTGAAGCGTCCCCGGCAAGCCAGCGCTTGAGCGGTGTGCTTGGATCCGCGCGCGCGCGCATGAAAGTGCTGCTGCCGCTGGGCGTGGCCACAATTTTGATGCTGCTCGCCTTTTTCCTGATTTGGCAGGCTTCCCTGGTGTATCGCGAGAGCGACAGCCTGCAAGCTGCGGATGAGGCACGCAAGAATGCCGCGGCAGCCATGGGTGCCGCGATTGCCCAATTCAACAAACGCGCTGACGAAATCCTGCAATCACCGCCCGTCATCAGCGCGCTCGGTGCCGGGGATTCCGCGGGGCTGGCGGCGGCTGCGGAAGTCGTGCGCCTGGCATGGCCGGAATTGCTCGACGTCACCTTGTATAACGTTCGCTTGCCGGAAATCCGTGATCAGGATTTGCAGAAGTTCGGCTACTCGAAGGCACAGATGCTGATGCAGGCGGAAGTCGCAGCGGCGCCGGCTCCTGCCCAGATTCGCGTGCTGGCTGAGCGCGGCCAGAGCCTTGCCATGGCAATGCCTGTGCTGTCTGAGGGGCATCCCGTCGCCTACGCTTACCTTGCCCTGCCGGCCAGCGTGATCGTCGATGTTCTGGACAAGGAGGCGCGCGGTGGTGCGCGCATTGACCTGCGCCAGGGCGATGGCATCGGTGATGTGCTCATCGCCAGTCGCGGCGAGTCCAAGGGCAGTTCCAGTGGTGACCTCGGAACTCCGATTGCAGGCTCGCGCCTGCGCCTGGCCATCGCCGAACCGGACGACCAGATCGTGGTGACGAGAAACCTGAAAATCCTGCTGCCGCTCACCCTGCTTTCCCTGTTGGCCGGATTTGCCGCGCTCTGGCTGCGCCAGGTCGGCATGCAGGGAGCCGTCGCGGCCATCCGCTCACGCAAGACTTCAACAACAGAGGAAATCACATTGGCCGAGGCGATCAAGCAGCAGGAAGCAATGGCTCCGGAAGCGGCAGGCGCGGTTCGACAGACCGCGAAAGCCGAGCCCGCCAAACCCAGGGAAATCGCCCGCAAGGTTACCGTCAACCGCAGCATATTCCGCGCTTACGACATCCGCGGTGTTCTTGGCGAGACCCTCACCAACGATATCGCCAGGCAGATCGGTCGTGCTGTCGGCAGCGAGGCGCGTGATCGCGGGCTGCGCGAGATCGTCGTCGGTCGCGATGGCCGCTTGTCCGGACCCGCGCTTTCCGGCGCGTTGATCGAGGGCTTGCGTGCGGCCGGCTGCGATGTCATCGACATTGGCCTTGCACCGACGCCGTTGACCTACTTTGCCGCCTATCACTTGCAGACCGGCTCCTGCGTTTCGGTCACCGGAAGCCACAACCCACCCGACTACAACGGCTTCAAGATCGTTCTGGGTGGCGAAACCCTGGCCGAAGGCGCCATCCAGGATCTGTACGCGCGCATTGCCGAAGACCGCTTGAGCGAAGGCGCGGGTGGATTGCAGGTCATCAGCGTCAACGATGACTACATCACCCGCATCACTGATGACATCCAGGTCGAGAACCGGCTCAAGGTGGTCGTGGATTGTGGCAATGGCGTGGCCGGCGCGATTGCCCCGGCGGTGCTGTCCGGCATCGGTTGTGAGGTGCAGGAATTGTATTGCGAGGTGGATGGTGAATTTCCGAACCATCACCCCGATCCATCGGATCCGCACAACCTGCAGGATCTGATCCTCGCCGTGAAGCAGACCAATGCCGATCTTGGACTGGCATTCGACGGTGACGGCGATCGCCTGGGCGTGGTCACGCGCACGGGGGAAATCGTCTATCCGGATCGCCTGCTCATGCTGTTTGCCATGGATGTGCTCAGCCGCAATCCCGGCGCAACCATCATTTACGATGTCAAATGCACGGGACGCTTGCAGCCTTTGATCCTGCAGCACGGCGGCAGTCCGATCATGTGGCGCACCGGTCATTCACTGATCAAGGCCAAGATGCGCGAGACTTCCGCCCAGCTTGCCGGGGAAATGAGCGGACATTTCTTCTTCTCCGAGCGCTGGTACGGATTCGACGATGGCATCTATTCGGCCGCCCGGCTGTTGGAGATCCTGGCCGGGGATCTCGAAGGCCGGACCGTGGACGAGATTCTCGCCACCTTGCCCAAGGGTGTTTCGACACCCGAGCTCAAGATCGAATTGCGCGAAGGCGAGCATTACCGGTTCATCGAGGCATTCAAGGCCAAATCCAGTTTTGAGGGAGCACGCCTGACCACCATCGATGGCGTGCGCGCCGACTGGTCGGATGGCTGGGGACTGGTGCGGGCATCGAACACCACGCCCGTACTGGTGCTGCGCTTCGAAGCCGACAATGAGCCGGCACTCAAGCGCATCCAAAACACCTTCCGCGAGCAACTGCTGGCGGTAGACAAGTCACTGTCGCTGCCGTTCTAACAGCTTTCCCAAGCGCGCAATCTGCACCCAAACCGAGATGGTTTGTCTGTCGGAAGGGCCCGCAGCGATCTCAAAATCGTGTCAGTGGTTGTCTATGCGCTCGCGAAGCGCGCGGTAGTGGTCCAGTTGCGCGCCGAATCCGGCTTCCGTTGTGGCGCGCTCCTTGACCAGGCGGTCGTGCTCGGCATGCTGGGAGTCAATGTTCGAGCGCACTTCGGCAATCTGGTCGCGCAATTTCTTCGGAACGGCAGTGCCGGCGCTCTCGTGCTCCGCCGCACGTCCGAGCAAGTTGGTCAGGCTGCGCTCAAGGCTTTCCAGCGAGATGTTGACGCTCTTGATTTGCCCGTCAAACGTCAGCAGTTGATCCTTCTGCATGTTCAGCAGGTCCGCTTCAGTCGGATTGGCGGCCAGCAATTGCTGATCCTCGCGGCGCTGTCGCTCAAGCTCACTCTGGCGCTGGTTTTCCAGCTTGGCCTGTTCCTTCGCCGCCTGTCTCTGCTCGGGCGACATGGCTGGAGCGACACGCTTGACCAGAATTCCCTGGCCGTTGACCACGTCGTAACCCAGCACTCCGGCGTTGCTCGGCAGGCTATCGGAATAGTGCAGGTTGCCTTCCGCGTCGCGCCACTTGTAACGCAGGGTCTCGGCGCTTGCGGTAGCGCCGAAAGCCAGGCTGGCCGCCAGAATCAGGATGCTGGAAACACCGCGGGTGCGCATGGGAGATTGGGCTCCTGACAAGAATATTCTGGACAGCCATGCCGGGTTGGCAACTGTGCGGACCTTATACGCCATAACGATCCCGGTAAGCCTGCATGCTCGCTAAATGCCCGCTTATTGTGCTGTCTTGGCCGGCAAACGCAATCAGGTCGGCCAAACCGACGATGGAGACGACCTTGATGTTGAATTCCGACGCCAGCTCCTGCGCGGCGGAACGCTCGCCGGCACCTCGCTCCTGGCGATCAAGGGCGATCAGCACGCCGGAAGGGATGGCGCCTTGCGCGATGACCAGGCTCAACGCTTCGCGGATTGCGGTTCCCGCCGTAATGACATCGTCCACCAATAGCACCCGGCCGGCCAATGCCGCACCAACCAGGGTGCCGCCCTCGCCGTGGTCCTTGGCTTCCTTGCGGTTGTAGGTGAAGCGGCAATCCTTGCCGTGCTGCTCCGCCAGCGCCAATGCGGTAATTGCGCCCAGCGGAATGCCCTTGTAGGCCGGGCCGAAAAGGGCATCGAAATCCAGGCCGGAATGCATTGCGGCTTGCGCGTAGCAGCGTCCAAGCAGGCTCAGGTCACGGCCATGGTCGAACTGTCCGGCATTGAAGAAATAAGGGCTCTTGCGCCCCGACTTCAGGGTGAATTCGCCAAATCGCAAGGCATTGCGGGCAATCGCCATGTGCAGGAATTCGCGTTGGTACTCGTGCATGGTTTTCGCATCCCGATGGCGGAAGGTGATTGTGCTGGACCTTGGCTTTCGGCAAAAGCGCCCGTTTGCCGGGGGCGCAAGAAAAAAATCCTGTTCCTGTATCGCGTTCGGGTAGGCTTGAGGCTGACCCCCGGATTCACATCGCCCGCACCATGCGCATCATCAGCTTCAACGCCAATGGCATTCGCTCCGCCGCCAGCAAGGGCTTTTTCGAATGGCTCAAGGAGCAGAAGGCGGATGTCACTTGCATCCAGGAGACCAAGGCGCAGGAGGAACAGTTGGGCGATGAGGTATTCAGTCCACGCGGCCAGCATCGATTCTTCAAGGATGCATCGACAAAGAAGGGCTATAGCGGCGTCGCGATCTATTCAAGGATCAAGCCCGATGAGGTGAGGACGTCCCTTGGCTGGGTGCCGTTTGATGATGAAGGGCGCTACATCGAGGCGCGCTTCGGCAAACTGAGCGTGGTTTCGCTCTATCTTCCTTCGGGCTCGTCCGCCGAGCACCGTCAAGACTTCAAGTTCGAGGTAATGGCCTGGTTCCTTCCCATCCTCGATGGCTGGCTGCGCAGCGATCGTGACTACGTGCTGTGTGGAGACTGGAACATCGTGCGCAGCGAATTGGACATCCGCAACTGGAAGTCAAACCAGAAAACCTCGGGTTGCCTGCCTGCCGAACGCGAATGGATGAACGCATTGTGTGCGAATCCAAACCGCAATGCTGCTTGGGTTGACGCCTATCGCGAGCTGCATCCCGAAGGGCAGGCTTACACTTGGTGGAGCAGCCGCGGCGCGGCCCGCGCCAAGGACGTTGGCTGGCGCATCGATTACCAATTGGCAACGCCATCCTTGCGCAGCCGCCTCAAGGCTTGCTCGATCGAACGCGTGCGGCAATTTTCCGACCACGCGCCATTTTCCGTGGATTACAGCGGAGCCTTGCGCGGATGACCGCTGCCGATTCGCGCTACCGCGGCGTGCGCGGCGTTCTGGGTGCATTTGCCACACCCGCTGCCGGCACCATGCTGTTTCTCGGTTTTGGCTCCGGCCTGCCGTTCCTGCTGGTGGGTTATACCTTGTCCATCTGGCTGCGCGAGGACGGCCTGGAGCTGAGCACGATCGGCCTGCTCAGCTACATCAGCATGTTTTATGTGTTCAAGTTTTTCTGGGCGCCGCTCATCGACCGCTGGAAAGCGCCGCTGCTGGGCGGATTGGGGCGACGACGGGGCTGGCTGGTGCTTGCCATCCTGGTTCTGGCCCTTGCCCTGCTCGGCATGGCAGTCACCGGACCGGAGCGCTTGACATCAATGGCATGCCTCGCGGCTCTGGTGGCGTTTGCAGGGGCCACCCAGGACACGGTGGTGGATGCCTATCGCATCGAGATTGCACCGACGGAAGCGCAAGCCGCTCTGGCCGCTACCTACACCCTGGGCTATCGATTCGGCTACATCCTGTCCGGAGCCGGCGCCTTGTACATCGCCGCGTTCGCGAGCTGGCCGGTGGCGTACTTCAGCATGGCGGCAGCCATGCTGCTGCCGCTGGCGGCGACCCTGCTCGCGA
>SHNG01000045.1 GCA_004295005.1 Gammaproteobacteria bacterium | reverse complement strand
CAAAGTTCCGCTACCAGCACGGCTTCTGGGCACGCAACCTGCAAACCGAACTCGGCTGCGACAAGCCCGCATGGGTTCCCTTCATGTCCGGCTTTGGCGGCATCCTGGTGGTGATGTTTCCCAACGGCGCGATCTGGTACAGCGCTGCCGACGACGGCGCGTTGCCTTCCATCGATTTCGCCGAACCGGCACGTCAATTGGCCAGGCTTGGAACCATGTGCGCGTCATGAGTTGCGCGTGGGTGTCTGGTTGAGCCGTTGGCTCGGATGGTTGTGGAAGTCGCGCGAGCCCCAGGGAAACTCTGAACAAGTACGGAACTCATTCGTCGCGAGCAAGCTCGCTCCCACAAAATCAAGCAATGGTGGGAGCGAGCTTGCTCGCGACAATGCTTGGTCAGACTTTCCCTAGGGACAGCTTGCCTCGCCTTCAGGCTGAGCCGGGTACGCGCGCATTCCTGGACTGGGCCTTCAGCAACTTTACTGCCTTGCGATCAAATGAAACAAACTCATCGGCACCAAGCCAACTGCCCTCGTAGGCGATGGCACCATCGGCGAAATCACCGCCAGCTTCCAGCAAGGCAAGTCCGGCTTCTACAGTCGGCCGGTTCACCACCACATTGGCGCTGTCCACCAGGTTCTTGACTGTCTCGACAATCTGCGCAGAGTCGATCTTGTATCCTTGGCTCAGCACCCAAACCAACTCGCACAGCACGGGAATCGTCAGCACGATCGTTTCGGCCTGCGCCAGCTCCGCTTGCGCGAGACGCGCCTGGGCGGCGTTGTCGGCAACGATCGCGCGCACCAGGACATTGGTATCGACGTTGATCTTCACCTTTTCCCGGCCCAGCCGCGCGTGGCCAGATTTTCGATCTGTGCAAGGCTCAAGGATTTGCCGCGCGCGGGTTTGAGCGCATTGAAAACCGTCGAAATATGGCCTTTTGGCTGATCCGCACGCACTTGGATGCGGCCATCCGGCAGCTTGTCCACAATGATCCGGCCGCCTGGCTTTACGCCCAGGTGATTGAGCACATCCTTGCGCAAGGTGACCTGGCCTTTGCTGGTAACCGTCAGGGAGCCCATCTCCACCACCTCAATGTAAGGTAGAAACACCTTACGAAAAGTGGATTGCGTTTGCAATGTCCGGCTTCAGTTTGGTTGGTCCATCAAGCCGAATGCTCCCTGCAAGCGGTCACGGCGGTATCCCGCTGCTGAATCGAACGTGGTTTCCCGGGTTCGGCTCAATTGCAGAAATCCGCGATCTTGTCGAGCTCGCCCACCGTGTTGTTGAAGGTGTATTCGGCGTTGTCGCTGAAGAAGTAGTAGACCATGTTGCTCGGCAGCAGAACCACGGAAATGCCACCGAATCCCGACATGTAGGGTATGTAGCGGGCGCTGCCGCAGCCGAGCGCGGCATCGGCTTTCCAGATCCAGAATCCATTGTCGTAAAAGTCGTAGGCGCTGCCTGCGGTCAGTCCGTGATAGGCGGTGTTCTGCAGGGTCTCGTTGACCATGGCCGGGTTCAGTTTCTGCACGCCAGCAATGGCGCCACCGGCATTGTTGAGGAACTCGGCGAGCTTGACCACGTCATCGCGGTGAAAGGTCAGGCCATAGCCGGAAACCTGCTGGTTGGCGGCATCGAAGGTGCGGATCGTGGTTTTTGCGGTTGGACTGAGCTTGAGCGGGGTGTAGATGTTGCTGACCATCCAGTTGAAGCTGTCGGTACCGAGATAACCGTCCAGGGCGCGGCCCAGAAGATACGTGTCGGAGGTGTGATACACCCAGAGCGCGCCGGGTGTGGACTTGCGTGGATAGTTGCAAGCAAAGCTCGTCATGCCGCTGTCGGTGTAGTCGAGGAAGAAGTCGTTGACCATTGCAGTGGAGCCTTCGTCGACTTCAAAGCCGGAACTGGTGTAGTTGCCGGTGGCCATGTCCAGTGCATCTTCGAGACGCACATCACTCCAGCGCGACGCCGGGCAGGTGGAAACCTGGCTGCTGATGCTGACATTCCTGAGACCGGGGTAGACATGCTCCAGTGCCATCAGGCCATAGGCGCCGTAGACGGATTTGGCTACCGAGTAGGAGGGCAGATCGAGTACATCGCAGTAGGGGTAGTCGCCGTAGCGTGTGGTGCAGGCGCCGGTGTAGTGCACGCCGTTGTAGGCAACACCAAAGGTCGAACGTGCACTGGCGCTCTGCTCACTACCGAGCGTGGCGGTATTGATGCCGCTGCCCGGATAGTCGGTGGCCAGTGCGCTGATCGGCTTGGCCGGCATGCGGTTGGCGACTTCGGTTTCGTATGCGGATTTGATCGCCGCTGCGTTGGCAACCGTGCCCGGCGTGTAACTGGCGGCAAGTCGTCCATATAGGTTGAACTGGTAGTAGTTGCAGGTTTCCGATGCAATCTCGTAGGCCAGCGATGACATCGAACCGTCATTCTTGAACAGGAAGCTGAGCACGCCGTTGTGGGTACAGTTGGCCCCGTACTCCTGCAACGCAAAGGGAATCGCGGCACGCGAGTATCCGTTGTCGGCGCTTTCATCCCACACACGGCCAGGTTCGAGTATGAGTTCCCATACCGGGTGTGAGGTGATCACGAGCCCGCGGTTCACTGGAATCAGGTGCGTGCCGTGCTGCACGAACTGGTAGTTGAAATCGGGAAGCGTCTTGATGCCGCTGATCGCCGCATAGCCATGCGTATCGCGTACGCTGGTCCAGCCGCGCTGCACGGCGCTGAAGGCAAGGGTGCCCTGGAAGGCGTTGGCGGGGTTGGCTGCATTGGCGGGTACGGCAAATGCGGAAAGATCGACCAGACTGCCGGTGCCCGCGGTCTGCAACGTGGCGTAAGTGAGCGCGCTGCGGCTCACATTGCCGGTGCCCGGCAGGCAGTCGTAGTCGCAGGTGACGGGCGGTGTGGTTTCAGTGCCGGTCACCACGATGTTGTCGAAGTAGCAGTAGTCGGAATTGCTGTTGCCGACGGAGCGCAAGCGAATCTGCAGGGCGGCGTTGTTGTCGGCTCCGGCGGGAGAAGCCTGCGTCGTGTAGAGCGTGACGCCATCATCCTGTCCGTTGACAACGGTGTTGATCGCAGCCCAACTGCTGCCTCCGTTGCTGGAGATTTCCGCCGTGCACTGGTCGCTGCCCTCCAGTTGCGAGGCGGCAATGCTGGTTGAAATCGAGACACCGGTGTAGCCGCTTGTGGAAACGGCTAGGATCGCATGGCGCGCATAGCGCAGGCGCAGCGAATAATTGGAACCGTACAGGTTGGCGGTTGCACTGGCACCGGTGCCGCCAATGGTCCAACCGTTGAAGTTGCCGTCCTGGAAATCCTCGGTGAAGAACGTTTCGGCATGGGCCTGGACACAGGTCAGCAGTCCAGCCAGCAACAGAAAGCGCAACAGCGACGTCATGGCGTATCTCCACGGAAAATGCGGAAAGGATGCAGAGCGTCAATCGTGTTCAGGTGCCTTGCGCAGCCTGAAAGCGCCCACGAGCGCGGAGTAGATCCAGATGGGGCCTGGCAATCAGGCCAGAATGATCATGCATGGATTCTTGCGGTGGCTAGGCTTTTGCTTGCCAGCTTCGGTATTGGCCAGCCCGCTCCGGTATTTCCGCTGGATACGCCAGCCAAAGAAGGTGGAAAAACAGCGTTGCGATTCCCAATTGCGAATGGATACGTTGCTGATTGGGATTCTTCGCCTGCTTGAGCCCCACCCTCACCCCAGCCCTCTCCCGCTGGCGGGAGAGGGAGACAAGCTCGCCGAATCCCGAATCCCGGATTTTCAGTGCGCCACCAGCAGTGGCAGATTGCTGTGCTGGAACAGGTGACGGGTCACGCCGCCAAGCACCAGCTCGGTGATGCGCGATTGGCCCCAGGCGCCGAGCACGATCAGGTTGGCACCCACGCCATTGGCAACATCCAGCAAGGCAGGGCCGTGATCCTTGCCCGGCTTGAAGGGACGGAATTCCGCAGTAATGCCGCGGCGTTCAAACCATGTGCGCAAATCGAAGTCCGGCAACGTGTCGATGCCGAGCGGGCTCGGGCTGGGATCTCCTTCCAGCACGGTGATGCGGTTGGCACGCTTGAGCAGTGGCAATGCCCCGCGAATGGCAAGCGTTGCTTCGCGGCTGCCATTCCAGGCCACCAGCATATGCTCGCCGATCTGATTCACACGGGCACCTTCCGGCACCACCACCACCGGTGACGATGCCCCGAACACCGTTCGCGAGACGATGCCCCAGCCCACCGGCGCATCCGGATTCGTGCACGGGCGCTCGGCAACAATCAATTCCGACCAGCGCGATGCGTGGCAGAGTGCTTCCACGGTGTCACCCTGCACTACCTGGAACTCGCCTTGCAGCCCATGGCGCTCCAACTGGCTTTGCCACCAGGGCGCACGCTGGCGCGCCTCATCCAGCAGATGACTGCTCTCGTTCACCTGTACGGCCACGGCTTCCGGGGAAACAAAGGCGGCAGTGGCCAAGGCCACCACATGCAAGCCGAGCACATGCGCGCCGAGGCGCGCGGCCAGGGCCAATCCCGCTTCGGTCGCAGGAACGCCACTTTCGCAGCGGCGCAGGTGGATCACCACATCGAAACTGGACATCACCGTCACCTTCTGGGCATCGATGCTCCGAGTTTACCCCCGCAGGCAAGCAGGCTGAATGGATTCCATCCCGCTGCGGCAAACCGTCGCCGCCTCGTGTTGTACACGGCGGTGCATGGCCGCAGAATGCCGATCTCTCCCTGGAGATTTCGCCATGACTCGCATTGCCCTGATGTTTTCAAGTTTCCTCATGTTCGCAGCGCTGGGGTCACCGGCCTTCGCCGCGGGCCCCATCGACTGCGAATTGCGCTTCTCCATGTCCGGCTGGTCCGCGTTCTACAAGCACGCCACGGGCAGCGGCACGGTCACCTGTGACAACGGACAGTCGATGAAGGTGAACATTTCCGCCAAGGGCGGTGGCCTCACCTTCGGCAAGTCCGAAATCGACAATGGCATCGGCAAGTTCAGCGAGGTCTACAACATTGAGGACATCATCGGCGGCTATGCCACGGCCGAGGCGCATGCCGGCGCGGTGAAATCCGCCAGTGCGCGCGTGGTGACCAAGGGGCCGATTTCGCTTGCGCTGAGCGGCAAGGGCCGCGGCTGGGATGTCGGCGTCGCCTTCGGCAATTTCATCATCAGCAAGCCCTGACACGCGCAGGCCCCCATGAGCCACCCCGGCACACAACCGGCGTATTCGAATGCCGAGGAGATTGCGTCGAGCCTGAGCCACGCGCTCGGCATCGTCCTCAGCATTGCCGGCTTGGCCGTGCTGGCCACATTCGCCACCCTGCACGGTGGTGCTTGGCGCATTGTCAGCGTCTCGGTCTATGGCGCGACCCTGATCCTGCTCTACACCGCGTCCACGGTTTATCACGCAGTATCGCATGCGCGACTCAAGCCGATCCTGCGCGTCCTCGACCACTCCGCCATCTTCCTGCTGATTGCCGGAACCTACACGCCGTTCGCGCTGATCAGCCTGGGTGGGGCGTGGGGATGGACGCTGTTCCTGCTGGTCTGGACATTGGCGTTGATCGGAATCACCCTTGAACTGCGCGGCGTGCACAACCGCAAATTGGCTGCCCTGTTGTACGTTGGCATGGGCTGGATCGGCATCGTTGCCCTCAAGCCACTGATGGAAAACATTGCGCCCGGCGGACTCTGGCTGCTGTTCGGCGGTGGCCTTTGCTACACGCTGGGCGTGCCGTTCTACCTGTGGAAACGCTTGCCCTACAACCACGCGGTCTGGCACCTGTTCGTGCTTGCCGGAAGCGTGCTGCAGTTCTTTGCCGTGCTGCTCTACGTTTTGCCAGCGCGCTGATTCAAGGAGCCCGTGCGGCGAAAGTCGACCGGCTGCAACTCAGCCGCCAACGATTTATTGGATCACTGGTCCGGTTTGCATACAGTCAGCTATGCGGATCTTCCAACTGATCCACTGAATCGCGTCAGCGCTGCTTCGCTTTTGCCGCACAGGCGCCGTACGGACGTTGACCCTATGACATGTATTTTCAATGTACCAGAGGCGAAGTGATTCGAATGGAATCTGATGCAACCAAACGGGCAGAGGCTTCGTTCGTTGAGCTCCTAAAATGCTCAACAACCCTAGAAGGTCAGGAACTTTCAGATGGAACTTTGCTGATAGGGAAACTGCCGGCGCGTCCGGATGGCATATTTCAAGATGCTTATCTTCATGAGATCTATGCGCCACTTGGCTCGAGTGATATCGGCGCGTTGGAAAGAACGATTGGAAGGACATTGCCAAAACCGCTTGCTGATTTCTACATGAGCGCTAACGGTCTATCGATTTTTTGTGGATCATTGTCAATTCGGGGTTTCCGCCCAAACATGAGTCGCGCTGACGCGGCGAGACATCCAACTAGCCTTTCCTATGGCAACAAAGTTGAGATTCCGATTGGTCAAGACGAATCCGAAAGGATCGTTTTTGGATTCTACGCGGATGGTGATGGGTATGAGGTTTCGATCTTGCCCGATCAAGGTGATGTCGTCGTGTTAACACCAAGACGAAGTACTGAGCCACTTAAGTTGTGGGATAGCCTTTCTGCTTTCCTGAAAGAAGAGATTCAGCGAATGACGAAGGAATTTGTTAAGCGAGAGGGCGTATGTGATCCCCTGAATGTGCTGCCAGTGCCGGTAACGGTGCCAGGTTCACTTTCTGGTCGTCCATGACGCACAAGGCCCGCAACGCACGTTGCAGGCCTTGTTGTTTGCGGGCAAGCGTCTGTCGGCAAGCTTCAGCCCATCTCACCTTGCGTGGTGAACCGGTAATCGGCTAGCGGCAGCAGGGTGTGGAGTTCGCGGTCTTTGGTGGTGGGCAAGTGGGTGAGGATGTCGATCAGCCAGGCGTGCGGTTTGACGCATTTGGCTTTGGTCTGCTGCTAGAAAATAAAGCCAGCCGCAAACACGCCGAGCATGGCGAAGCACAGGCCGATGCGGGCGACGGTACCCAGCAGGAAACCGATCCAGGCACCGACACCGACCACGGTAGAGCGTTGCAGGTTGCTGCCGGCGATCAGCTCGCCGAGCACGGCACCCACAAACGGGCCTAGCAGCAGACCGATGATGCCGAAGAACAATCCGACCACTGTGCCGACCGCCGCACCAAACAAGGCCCAGCCACTGGCGCCCACGCGTTTGGCACCGAGTATGCTTGCGATCAGGTCAACCACCACGGCAATCACAGTCAGCACGCCGAGGATGGTCAGCGTTGGCCAGCCGATGTGGGAGAAATCATCGCCCCAGGCCACCAGGACCATGCCCAGATACACGACAGGAACGCCGGGCAGGGCGGGAATGATGGTGCCCGCGATGCCGATCAGGATCAGCAGGACACCCAACACGATGAGCAGGATTTGAACGGTCATGGCCAGTTTCGCGAGTTGGAAAGCTCAGTCTATCTGGTGCCGCAGGCCGGCTGTCAGCTGATTGCGCAGATCCGAGCGCACTTTCGGCCGCCCGTGGCCAACACAGGGGCAAATCCGGCTCACGACAGCTTGTCCACGCATTCATTGCGCCATGCATTTGCGGATTGTTGGTTCGCAGGATGCAGCGTAGACTAGTCAGCTATCTAGTCATTATGAGTGCAAACCGATGGGCACATGGCCTGTACAGGATGCCAAGGCTCGCTTCAGCGAGCTGCTGGATGCCTGCATGTCCGAAGGACCCCAATTGGTCACGAAGCGCGGGTCCGAGGCCGCAGTCCTGGTTGACGTCGCGGAATGGCGTCGCTTGAAGGATGCGGCAAGGCCAAGCCTGAAAGAACTTCTTCTGGCTCCGCACGCGCGCGCCTCGTTGCAGATTCCGGAGCGTGGATCAGCGAGGCGTCGTCCCTTGAAGGGACTGGATTGATGTTTCTGCTGGATACGAATGTTGTCTCCGAATTGCGCCGAGCGAAACCGCATGGTGGAGTTGTTGCCTGGATCGAGAATGTGGCAGACGCGGTGCTGCATCTTTCGGCAGTCACGATTGGCGAGATTCAGGCGGGTATCGAAATCACCAGGGAGCAGGACAAGGCAAAGGCCGATGAACTGCAAATCTGGCTGAATCATTTGGCTGAAACCTACAACGTACTACCCATGGATAGCGTGACCTTTCGGGAATGGGCAAGGCTGATGTATCGAAGGTCGGACACCTTGTACGAGGACGCGATGATTGCGGCCACGGCGCGCGTGCACAATCTCACGGTCGTGACACGCAACGTGGCAGACTTCAAGGCGTTCAAGGTGCCGCTGGTGAATCCGTTTGCGAAGAAGTAGCGAGCGGCAATGGCCGCAGCGCCGCATGGGCGCATATGGCCGACGCCATGGTTCGGCTGGCCGTCTGGTTTGACCGTCAGGCAAGGGTGAATCGACCGGGTTGATCTGATGAAAACTCTCCTGCGAGCAGGTTGCACCACTCTCAATCAGGCAATTGCAAGGGCACGCGTACCCGCATTGCGCGGATAATTGCTGCATGCAGGTGGAACTTCTCAAGTCCGACGCCATGGGTCGCATTGAACGGGTGACCGATGGCGAACGCCGCTGGATCCGGCGTGATACGCGCTGTGCACGATTCGGCTTGCGCTGGTTTTCTCGTACCGCGGCCGCGCGCGAGGCGCGTGTGCTTGCGGCACTCGCCGGACTGGACGGATTTCCGCAGCTCATCCGTTGGCGGGATGGCGTGCTCGAACGCAGCTACATGGACGGTGAACCCATGCAGCAGGCCAAACCGTCGCAGCCGGCCTGGTATCGCCAAGCCCATGCCATGCTCAAGCAGATGCGCCGACGCGGTGTCGCACACAACGATCTGGCCAAGGAACCGAACTGGTTGCAACGTGCGAATGGAAGACCGGGCATCGTCGATTTCCAGATCGCCTGGTTGCATCCGCGTGGCGGCGGCTTGTTTCGTCTGCTTGCGCGCGAAGACCTGCGCCATCTTCTCAAGCACAAGCGCACCTATTGCGCGCACGCCCTGACCCCGATTGAGCGCCGCGTGTTGGCGCGACGCTCGTGGATTTCACGCGCCTGGCTTGCCACCGGCAAGCGCTTGTACAAGTTGATTGCACGCCGCGTGTTTGGCTACTGGGACAACGAAGGCCAAGGCCGCATCCGCAAGTAGCAGGCTCGACCACATTGCTTTCCAATCGCAGGGCAGACCTTGCCCGGTTGACGTCCCACGTTCACCCTGGGATGAGCAAGCTTCGCTCTGCGCACTCCGGCAACACACCGCTCCAGTTACGATCTGGAGAGATCAAACTTGATGGGTACCAGGCCGCGTGCTTCCACCGTTGCGCCATTGGCGTGCACCGGGCGGAAGCGCCAGCGCAACACGGCTTCACGTGCCTCGCGGTCCAGTTGCCGATAGCCGCTGCTGCGCGCAACAGCAACTTCCTTCGGCAAACCATCGCGACCCACCAGCACGCTCAACACCACCGTGCCCTGTTCGCCGCGTCTGCGTGCGTCGCGCGGATAATCCGGTTGAATGACCGTTTCATAGGCCAGCACGCTATCGGTTGCCACGGATTGCGTCGGTTCCAGGACTGGCTCGCCCACCTCGGAATCCGGCGTGATTGGCGGCAATTGGTTGAGTGGCACGGCCATGATGCTGGCTTCGTTGACCCGTGGCGGCGTCGCCTGTCGCGGTTGCACAAGGCGTTGCGGTCGCTTGATCGGTACCGGCTCGGGCGGCAGCGGAACCACCGGCAATTCCGGCGGTGGACTGACCATGCTGGCGTGGATCACCTCCACTTTCGGAAGCAGGTTCGGTGCCGCCACCGGAATCGCCAGCAGCGCGATGGCCAGGGCGTGCACGCTGAAGCTGCCACTCAATCCACTGACATGCAGCCAGTTCAGTTTCCGCGGGTTTGCCTGCGCTGCGCTTGGACTGACCATGATCTGCTCCCCGTGGTGGTGTCAGGAGCTGTCAACGCAAGCCGATGGCGGGCGGGGTTGGTCGAATGCGGAATTCCGCTGAAAATTACTTCGCGCTCAGCTCTCCAGCAGAAATGCCAGCTTGCGCGATCGCGGCAACTGCTTGAGCTGGCTTTCGGCACGGGTCGCGCTGGCGCGATCCGGAAAGCTGCGCGAGCCCATCAAGCGGATCGGAGGATTGGCGCGCGTGTAACGTGCGCCCTTGCCGGACAGATGCGCGGCGTAGCGCGCGTTGAGGTCATTGGTGATGCCGGCGTAGTAGTGGCCGTTGCGGCATTCAATCAGATACAGATACCAGACGCCTTGCATCGCTCAATCCAGGCTCTTGTGGAACCGGCGCACGGCAAGGATCTGCTGCTGTTGCAGGTCAGACCAACGCTGGCGTGTTGTGGGTTGGTCCTGCCCGAGCGGCGCAGGTCTGTCTCGCTGAGGTGGTGATTCGTGCGAGGCATTGTTCATGCGCATATGATGCGCATCAATGTGCGAAAAGGGAATGCTCATGAAGTCCGTGTTTGACACAGCTGCCCCGAAGCGTCCGGTCAACCTCTCTCTGAACCAGGACCTGGTCGCCAAGGCGCGCCGGCTCACCGAGAATCTCTCCGCTGAAGTTGAGGGTTTGCTGGCTGAGTTTGTCGAGCGGCAAGCGGCGGAGCGCGATGAGCATGCGCAAAGCTTGCGCCGCAGCGCACATGTGGCAAATGCGTTTCTGGAGCGCAACGGCAGTTTGTCGGACGAGTTCAGCGCATTCTGATGGCTCAGTTCGATGTTCATCGCAATCCAGCGTCGAAGCAGGACAATGTGCCTTATGTCGTGGTGGTGCAGTCTTCGGTCTTCGACGATTATCGTCGCCGCGTCGTGGTGCCCCTGGCATTGAAATCGAACTATGGACCGATCTGCAATGCACGTTTCCAGCCGGGCTTTACGGTCAAGGGAAAACCCGTCGTCCTGCTGCCGCTCGACATTGGATCTGTGCCTTCAGACAAACTGGGTGAGCCGGTCGCCTCATTGGCCGCGCATGGCGAGCGCATCATCGCTGCGCTGGACGAGTTGATCACCCGCGCTTTTGACTGAGCAAGCGAGTCGCGGTGACGCGGCTGGCAGGTTACCCAAGCGTGGTCGCAGCCGTGTTGCCTGTTGGCAGCGGAATCAGTAAAGAGGCGGCCTGGGCTGTGAACGTCTCCCTTGTTCGCCAAGACATTTTGTCCAGGTTTACATGAAGCGCGGCAAGATGCAGATGGCAACGCCTTGCACCGCTCAGTCGAGGCTCTTGCGGAAGCGTCGCGCAGCCGCCGCAAGGATGACCACGATCAAGACCGCCAGTGCCACCATCTCCTGCCAAAGCTCGCCCAGGTTGGCGCCGCGCAGCATCACTCCGCGAATCAGGCGCAGGAAATGGGTGAGCGGAAAGATCTCTGCAATCCATTGCGCGGCACGCGGCATGCCGTCGTAGGGGAACATGAAACCGGACAACAGGATCTGCGGCAGGAACAGGAAGAACGCCATCTGCATGGCCTGGAACTGGGTGCGGGCAAGGGTGGAGATGAGGATGCCCAGGCACAGGGTTGCCATGATGTAGATCGACGCGGCGAGATAGACATCCAGCAGCGCGCCGCGCACCGGCACATGAAACACGAACCAACCGAGCAGGAGAATCAGGCTGACCTGGACCAGGCCGATGAACACATAAGGCAACACCTTGCCAACCGTCAGTTCCAGCGGTGACAGCGGCGTTGCGATCAACATTTCCATGTTGCCGCGCTCGCGCTCACGCACGATGGCCATGCCGGTGAAGATGGTCATGGTCATGGTCAGGATCACGCCAATCAATCCCGGCACGGTATTGATCTGTGCGCGTCGCTCCGGATTGTAGAAATTGACGATTTCCACGGGGCGCACGTCGGCGCTGCGCGTGGAGCCGCGCAGGGATGCCAGGGGAAAGGCAGCGAGCTGGCGCGCAGCCGCCTGCACGGACTGGTCGGCGCCATCGACGAGCACCTGCCAGACGGCGCGATCACCGGTCTCCAGGCGGTTCTCGAAATCCGCCGGGATCACCACGGCGGCCTCGATCTTGCCGGTGCGCAGCAAATCATCGATGGCTTGCGGCGTGGAAACCCGATGCGTGAACTCAAGCACCTGCGAGGAAGCCAGTTCGGCAACCAGTTCGCGCGAGCGCCAGGTGTTGGCTTCATCCATCAGCGCAGCCGGCAGATGGCGGATGTCCATGTTGATGGCAAAGCCGAACAGGAGCAGTTGCAGGGTCGGGATGCCGACGATCATGCCGAAGGTTAGTTTGTCGCGCGAAAGCTGGCGCAGTTCCTTGCGGAAAACGGCAAACAGGCGGCCGAAACTCATGGCGTGCGCTCCGGTCGGCTGCGGGTGACGGCAACGAATACATCCTCGAGATTGGGTTCGGTGGCTTCCACTTCGGCTTGCATGCCGAGTCTGGAGATTTCCTCGCGCAACCAGGCTAGGTCGCCATCCTTGCGGTCGGTGAGCACGCGCAGGCTGGCACCAATCTGGGCAACGCCAAGCACATGCTGCGCGAACTTGAGGGCTTCCTGAAGCTCGCGCGGCCGTCCGCTGTGCACGCGAATGGTCATACCGGGCAAGCTGTCGAGCAGATCGGCTGGCGTGCCGTCGGCCACCAAGCGGCCGCGGTCGAGGATGGCGAGGCGATGGCAGCGTTCGGCCTCATCCATGTAATGGGTGGAAACCAGCAGGCTGGTGCCGGCATCGGCAAGCTTGAACAGCGAATCCCAGAAATCGCGGCGCGATTGCGGATCGACCGCGCTGGTGGGTTCATCCAGCAGCAGCAATTCCGGTTTGTGCAGCACCGCTCCAGCCAGCGCGAGCCGCTGGCGTTGGCCACCCGACAGGTTGCCGGCGAGGCGCGTGCGCAACTCGCCCAAATGGTATTGCTCGTACAACTCGCCGGTGCGAATCCTGGCGGCCTGCCCGCGCAGGCCATGAACCGCGGCGAGAAACTCGAGGTTCTCGGCAACACTGAGATCCTCGTACAGGGAAAAGCGCTGGGTCATGTAGCCGATGCGCCGCTTCACGGCCTCGGCGTTTTCCGGCAGGCGCTGGCCGAGTACGCTGACTGAGCCTTCGCTGGCACCCAGCAAGCCACACAGCATGCGGATCGTGGTCGACTTTCCGCAACCGTTGGGTCCCAGGAATCCATAGACCTCGGCACGGCGCACCGAGAGGTCAAGATGATCGACGGCGGTGAGATTGCCGAAGCGCTTGGTGAGCCCGCGCGCAACGATCACCTCGGGCTGGCGCTCATCAGCAACGACGCTCGCGGCAGGCATGTTCATCGTTTGATGCGGTGGCGAGTTCAGCGCGCCGCAGCAGAGTCACCGCAGCGAGCCTGCAAGGGCAGGCCGGCGGCAAGGTTGCCGGTGTCGTCCGCATCCAGCACCAGTTCCGCACGGTAACTGAGCCGACTCGCGTCATCGCCTGTCAGGGCAAAGTAGGGCGTGAATGCCGGATCCGAACTGATGCTGCGCACCCGTGCGGTGAAAGTTTTCGACATGCCGCTGACGGTCAGCTCGCAGCGCATGCCGATGCTGATCGCGGGGCGCTGGCTTGCCGGCACGTGCACGCGGGCAAAGCTGCTGCCAGCCAGGATGCTGACCACAGTTGCGCCGGCGGGTGGTTGATCGCCGAGCTTGAACGGCAATGCATCGATGCGACCATCGCGGGGCGCCACCACGTCGTAACGCGCGCGTTCAAGGCGGCGCTGCTCGACTTGGGCGCGGGCACCTTGCAGGCTGGCCTCGGCCTGCTCGATATCCTCGATGCGCGTGCCATTCGTCCATTCCGCCAGGCGCGCACGCAGCGCATCACGTGAAGCCGTGGCGGAGCGCAGGGTGTTGTTGGCGCGATCAAGGTCCGCCTGTGCCATCAAGCCGCGAGCACGCATCTCCTTCACCCGATCCAGTTCGCGCCGGGCGTTGATGGCATTGGCCTCGGCTCCCTTCAGTTCGGCGCGCGCTGCATCGATGGTTTCCACGCGCGTACCGCTGCGCAGTTCACTCAGCAAGGCTTCGGCGCGGCGCAGGTCTGCCTCCGCTTGCGCCAAGCGCGCATCACTGCGACGTGCATCCAAGGCCAACAGTGCCTGGCCCGCGCTAACCATGTCGCCTTCGCTGACATCGATGCGGATGATGGTCTCGGCAGCTTCGGCGGCCACGGAGACGCGCTCACGCTCCAGCGTGCCGAGCAAGACATTCTCGTCGCTGGGCTGGCAAGCGCACAGTGCAAGCGCGAGCAGTGCGATCAGCAGGCGGCTTTTTTTCACGGCGGGTGATCCTCGATGGATTGCCGGTGCCTTCAGAGAACGACCTGGCTGCGCAGCACCGGGTAAAGCTGGTAGCGATCATCCCACGAGGCATGCTTGCGCGCGAAAAATTCGAGGCGGGCATTGGCATCCTTGGCGAACTCCGCATCGCTGGCGAGGCGCTGGTTGAACTCCGCGGCGATGGCCGGATCGTCCTTCAGCATCTGTCGGGCAACCGCTTCTGCAACATACGGTTCCATGTACTCCTTGCGCTCGTAGGCATTGTTGAACTCGCCCCAGGCAAGCAGCGAGTCCGGCGCAGTCGGTTCCAGCAGGGCAACCACCAGGCGTGCCTTGGCCTGGGCCATGGGCACAAACAGCGAGCCCGCGGAAATGTCGCGTGGCTCCGCCTTCCATGTGCCTTCGACAGTCAGGTTCTGGTGTGACTCAAACGATTGCGCGGAAAAGCTCACCTTGTCGGCGCGGAAGGTTTCCACTGCCGCTTGCGCAAGGGCCTTCTCGATGCGATGGAATTCGATGCCGTGCTGGGTGAGTTTGCGCTCCACCCAGGTCGCTTCCGCCGGGGGAATCACGTAGCCTCCCTTGGGCGCCAACACGGTCAAGTCAGGCTGCACATCGTCACGCAGGGGAATCTTCCAGACCTGCGGCTTGCTCTCGTCGTAGCGGGTCATCAATGCGCCGGAAATCTCCGATGGCGTGCGCGTGTAGGCGTAGCCACGGAAATCGATGAGATGACTCTTGTCGCTGGCCTTGTAGCTCAGTGCAACGCTGCTGCCGGAAAGTCCTGCGGCCCGTTTGTCGGCGGCAAGGGCAAGCTTGCGCCATGCCTCGCCCTGGCGCGCGGTGAGTTCCAGCAGATCGATGATGGTGTTGCGCGTGGCGCGTACGCGAGTCGGGTAATCCTTCCAGGAATGCGTTTCAACAAGCACGCCGATGCGGTTGCGCAGGGGCATGTAGCCGTGCGAGAAGCGCGGCGGTGGCACGCCATCAGCAAAGCCGGAGGTCGGATCGTCGTAGACCACGAAGGAAGGATAGAACGCCAGCGGCAGCGATCCCTGCTTGGCCAGCATCTTGACCAGATCGCCGCGCAGACTGCGCCCGGCCTTGCGCAGCTCTGCATCACCCGAATACACCGGCTCGACATTGATCGAGATGTCGTGCTCGAACTGCGCACCGTCGGTGACGTGCAGGTCAGTCATCACGATCGGATCCCACTGATTGATGAGGCCGAGCATGGCCTGCATTTCCGGCGAGTCGGCCTTCACGTAATCGCGGTTGAGATTGAAGTTCTGCGCAGTGGTGCGCCAGCCCATCTGCTCGGGGCCGCGCTGGTTGGGTCGGTTCCAGGCCTTGAAGCGCTCGTGGCCATCGATGTTGAACACCGGCACGAAAACCAGCACCAGCTTGTCGAGGGAACCCTTGGCCGCTTCTCCATCCAGCACCTGGCGCAAGGCCAGGAAGCCGGCATCCTTGCCATCGATCTCGCCGGAGTGGATGCCGCCCTGGATGAGGATGACCGGTGGCATCAACGAAGTCTTGGCTGCATGCAAAGCCTGATGGCGCGAAACCACAAGCGCCTGCATCGGCCGGCCTTCCGGCGTGCGCCCGAATTCGATGCAGCGCACCGCATCCGGATAGCGCTCGGCAAACGCCTTGCACAGGCGGATCACTTCCTCGTAGCGGCCGGTGCGCTTGAAGCCGGATTGCTCAGCGACCGTGGTCAAGGGCGACTCGGCCGCATGCGCGCTGGCCAGCAGACCGAGCGTGAACAGGAGAAACAGGGCAAGCCTGACCATCGGAACGAGCCTCCTCATGGGGTGGTTCGCGATGGTAGCGCAGGCATTGCAGCGTTGGCTGCGCCATCCCGTGTGAAACCGGATGGTGCCAATTTTCCTTGAACAATCAGCATGCGATGATGCCCTTGGCAAAGGGATTGTCTGGAGCAAGGTGCGATGGCTTCATGGTTGCGGGCGAACGGCAAGGTACAAGTGATCGCCCATCGCGGAGCCAGCGCGTGGCTTCCCGAACACACGCTGGCCGCCTATGCGAGGGCCATCGATGATGGTGCGGACTTCATCGAGCCGGACCTGGTGATGACCCGCGATGGTGTGCTGGTGGCGCGGCACGAGTGCAGTCTGGCCTCGACGACCGATATCGCCTCACGCCCAGCGTTCGCGCCACGGGCGCGACCGGGTCGGGTCGAAGGGCGCACGCTGACGTCCTGGTTCTGTGAGGATTTTTCCTTCGACGAGCTGCGTCAACTGCGTGCCATCGAACCGATGCCCTCACTGCGCGGGCGCGCACACGATGGATTGTTTGCGGCGCCGAGTTTTGACGAGATCGTGGAGCTTGCCGAGAGCGCATCGCGCCGCGTTGGACGATTGATCGGGGTGATCCCGGAGATCAAGGCCTCCACCCGCTTGCATGCGCTGGGCCTGGATCCTGAAGGTGCATTGCTTGCGGCGCTGGATCGGCATGCTCATTTGCGCACGGCCCCGTTCGGCGTGCAGTCCTTCGAAGTCGGCAATCTCAAGCGCCTGCACGATGCGACGCGAGATTTCCCCAACGTGTTCATGGCCCAGTTGATCGGAGACCTCGATCATCGACCTGCGGATCGGAAAGACATGTGTTATGCCGACATGCTTGAACCCGAAGGCCTGGCGGACATCGCGCGCTATGCGCAGGTGCTCGCTGTGCACACGCCGCGTGTGTTGCCGATCGATCCTGCAACGGGGGCACCCGCAGCGCCCACCTCACTGGTGGCCGGGGCCCACGCGGCGGGTCTCGCGGTTTACGCATGGACCTTGCGACCGGAAAACTGCTTCCTGCCGCCGGCCTGGCGTTGCGAAGGGGATTCCTCAACGCGGTGTGAAGCCGGTGCACGGCGCGAGTTGCTGGCCCTGATCGAAGCCGGAGCGGATGGCGTGTTCGCCGATGATCCGGGACTTTGCCGAAGGGCGATGGATGCTGGCGGCTACTGACCGGCACCGCCGCCAAAGCAACGGCGGCACCGGACTACCCGACGTGGAGAGCGTGAGTTGCGGCAGTGTGCCCGTAGAAGATTGCAAGCATGTTTCGATCAGCGGAGTGCTCTTTCCCAATCCAAGAAAGCATCACAGGCGAGTGGCGCAGATTGACATCGAACCGTCGAACCGGGGTTCAAGGCGTCGCAGGTGTAGCTGTCCGAACCGCCGCCGCTGCGTGCCACGGAACTCACCGCATGCGGACCGCAGGTTCCAGCATCGTAGGCATAGGCGCTCTGCGTGGTCGTACTGTAGTCGCTCTTGAACTTGAGATTGCCGTTGGGGTGATAGTCGTAAGTGACCGGGGCGGGATTGCCAGATACGCCGCTGCGAGTGGTCTTGGTCAGCCGTTGCAGACCGTCGTAGCTGTAGGTTTCGTTGGCATCGATGCCGGTTTGTGCGGTGGACTGAATCTTGAGGTTGCCGAAGCTGTCGTAGGTATATTTCAACTCGTTGAGCAGACTGGGCCCGTTCATCCATTCCTTGCGCCGGCTCTGCCCAGTACTGGCATAGCTGGTGTGCGTGCCGTCGATGCCGAGGATGGATTCTTCACTGATGTTGCCCCAGGCATCCTGGGCCGTGGCCGTCCAGTACACGCCACCGCTGACGGCATCGCTCAGCTCTTGAAGCTGGCCGTAATCGGTGTAGGACTTCTTGACCGCCAGCCCGCTGGGGTAGGTGGTGGTTTGCAGGCGGCCGTAGCCGTCGTAGGTGTAACCCGTGGTCCAGGCTTGAGCCAAGCCTTGCAGGGTGCTGACCTGCCTTTCCAGGCGGCTGGTATGGGCCTGGTAGGTGTTGGATTCCTTCCAGATCATGCCGAGCGAGGTTTCGCTGCTGCCGGTAAAGCGGAATGCCGTACCCAGCAGGCCCAGACCATTGGCCTGGTCGTACATGAACCTGTCGCGGATAACCTTGAGGCTGGGATCGACGGAGTCGTTGTTGGTCGCCGTGCGTGTGGTCAGCCGGCCCAGGGTGTCGTAGACGTGATGGGTGATGACACTGCGCGCATCGGTCTGGTCGATCAGCTCGCCCAGCGCGTTGTAGGAAAAACTCCAGTTGCCCGCATCCGGATCACTCAACCCGATGCGATGGCTCAAATCGTTGTAGGTGGAGGTGAT
>SHNG01000102.1 GCA_004295005.1 Gammaproteobacteria bacterium | reverse complement strand
GCGGCCTCCTCCGGGATGATGGTTTCGATGTCGGAAAATCCGTTCACCTCGCGGTCGTTGATGCGCAAGATGCGATCCCCGACCTGGATTCCGGCCTGCGCGGCCGGATCGCCATCGGAAATCCGGCCGACCACTGCCGGGCGCTCGCGCGGGGCCAGGCTGAGGCCGATCCGGTCAAAAAGCTGGTCCTCGCCGACGTTTGCGGGCATCTGGCTGAAAGCAAAGGTGCGCGTGGCGCTGCCGTTGCCTGCGGTGACCACCTCAACCCGGGCATCCATGCGCCCGATCGCGCTTTCGCCCAGTTTCTGCAGGGCCTTGCTCCAGGAATCCACCGCATCGCCATTGACGGCGGTGATACGGTCACCGGCCAGCATGCCGGCCTCGGCGGCAATTCCGCTGGGCGAGGCGACAATCGGCAGGAAGTCGGGCTTGCCGACCACGAACATCAGCCAGAATGCCAGCACGGTGAAAACGAGGTTGAACGCAGGGCCTGCGGCGGCGATGGCCATGCGCTGCAGTACCGGCTTGCGGTTGTGCGCCTGATCCAGCTCGGCCGGCGCCACTTCGCCTTCGCGTTCGTCCAGCATCTTCACGTAGCCGCCGAGCGGAATGGCGGCAACTGCAAACTCGGTACCGTGGCGATCACGACGCATCCACAGGGGCTTGCCGAATCCCACCGAGAAGCGCAGCACCTTGACCCCGAACCAGCGGGCCACGATGAAATGGCCGAACTCGTGGAAGGTGACCAGCAGGCCCAGGGTGACGATCAGCCACCAGACTGACCCAAAAAACTCGTTCATCCAGAAATCTCGTCGTTCATGCCGCCAATGTTGCAATGATACGTTGTGCCTGCCGGCGCGCGGTTAAATCACTGTCAAGCAAGGTGTTCAGGTCATCCGCAGGACGGGCGGGCAATGCCGAAAGGCACTGTTCGATCACCTCGGCAATGGCCAGGAACGGCAGGCGCCCATCGAGAAATGCAGCTACGGCTTCCTCGTTGGCGGCATTCAGGGTGGTCGGCGCATTTCCGCCTGTGACCAGGGCTTGATAGGCCAAGCCAAGGCAGCGGAACGTGTCATGGTCAACGGTCTCGAATTCGAGCTTGGCAATGTCGATCAGATTGAGTGCAGGCACGCCGGCTTCGATGCGCTCGGGCCAGGCCAGGCCATGGGCAATGGCGGTGCGCATGTCCGGGTTGCCAAGCTGCGCCAGCACCGAACCGTCACGATATTCGACCAGGGAGTGCACGATGCTTTGCGGATGAACCACCACCTCGATGGCCGAAGCCGCCGCGCCGAACAGGAAATGTGCCTCGATCACCTCAAGGCCCTTGTTCATGAGCGTGGCCGAATCGACCGAGATCTTTCGCCCCATCGACCACTTCGGATGGGCACAGGCCATGTCTGGCGTCACTTCATCCAATTCGGCACGGCTGCGGCCGCGAAAGGGGCCGCCGGAAGCGGTGAGCAGGATGCGTTTTACCCCTGCTTGGCGCAGATCCGGCCGTGCACCGGGCAGGCACTGGAAAATGGCATTGTGTTCGGAATCCAGTGGCAGCAGTTCGCCACCGCCCTGTTCCAGCGCGGCCAACAGCAAGGGGCCGGCCATCACCACGGATTCCTTGTTGGCCAGGAGCAGGCGCTTGCCGGCGCGTGCGGCGGCCAGCGTGGATTCAAGACCTGCGGCACCGACGATGGCGGCGACCACGCAATCCGCATGCGCGCCCTGCGCCGCCTCGACCAATGCCTCGGCTCCGGCCAGTACCCGGGTCTCGGGGCTTTGTGCAGCGAGCAAGCTGCGCAGTTCGGATTCACCTCCACTTTCGGCCACCACCGCGATCTCGGGGCGGAACCGGGCGCACAAGCGGGCGAGTGCGGCGACATCACGGTTTGCCGTCAGCGCGGTGACTCGAAAGCGATCCGGGTGGCGCGCGATGACATCAAGCGTGCTTGCCCCGATCGAGCCGGTCGCACCCAGCACGGCTACCCGTTTCATGCGGCAACCAGCAGGTCGATGCCGACTTTGCCGAGTACGAACAGCGGCAGGGCCGCAAACACGCCATCGAGCCGATCCAGCATTCCGCCGTGGCCGGGAAACAGGGATCCGGAATCCTTGACCCCGGCCTGCCGCTTCATGAGGCTCTCAAACAGGTCGCCGATGATGGAAAACACCACGCAGAGCACGGCCAGCCCCACCAGCAAAGCCAGGCCAGCCCCACGCTGTTGCATCCACCAGCCGGCAACCAGGGCGACCAGCGCCGTGCCGAACAGGGCGCCCCACACGCCTTCCAGGGTTTTGCCGGGACTGATCCGCGGCGCCAGCTTGTTGCGCCCGAAGCGGCTGCCGGCAAAGTAGGCAAAGGTATCCGCCGCCCACACCAGGACCAGGGCAAACAGGGTCCACAGGCGGCCATCGGGGGTTTCCCCGTGGAGATGAACCAGGGCAGTCCAGGCCGGAACCAGCACGCAGATTCCGGCCAGCAGCTTGATTGCCTGGTTGCGCGATGTTGGTGAGGCGGAGAAGGTGTAACGCCGCATCCACACCAGGGCCAGCCACCACCAGATCACGCCGGCCACCAGCACTGCCCACCACAGGGAGCCGCCCTGCACCGACCACAGTCCTGCCTGGACAAGCATCACCGCCAGTACTGACGTGATGCGGGCATGCGCAGCGCGCATGCCGATCAATGCGGTCCATTCCCAAACAGCCACGGCCCAAACCACCACCAATACACCGGCAAACAGCCATGTGGGTGCGAGCAGGATCAGGCAGACGGCAACAATGGCCAGAATGAGCGCGGTGACGATGCGTTGCTTCATGCGTTCCCCGTTGCACTGCTTGCCTGAACCTGCGCGGATGTCTTGCCGAATCGCCGTTCCCGCCGATGGAATTCGTGCACGGCAGAATCCAGTACGGCGGCGTCGACATCCGGCCACAGGGTATCGATGAAAACCAGTTCCGCATAGGCCAACTGCCAAAGCAGGAAATTGCTGATGCGCTGTTCTCCACCCGTTCGCAGCAGCAGATCCACCGGGGGCTGGTCGGCAAGGCTGAAAAACCGCGCCAGGGTGGCCTCGCTGATGGCATCGGTTGCCAGTTCGCCGCGACTGACCGCCTCGGCAGCCAGACGCGCCGCATGCGCAATGTCCCAGCGTCCGCCGTAATTGACCGCGACATTGGCGAACAGGGCGCGATTGGCCTGTGTCTTTTGCATGGCCTTGTGCATGCGCTCGCGCAATTCGGCGGAAAACGCGCTCAGGTCGCCGATGAATTCGATGCGCACGCCATGTCCGTGCAGTTCGTCGACTTCGCGGTCCAGCGCCTTCAGGAAAAGTTGCATCAACGCGCCGACTTCCTCATCGGGGCGTTTCCAGTTTTCGCTGGAGAAGGCAAACAGGGTCAGCGAGCCGATGCCGTTGCGCAGGCAGTACTCGATGGTCGCACGCAATGCCTTCTGTCCTTCGCGATGGCCGAAGCTGCGTGGTCGATGGCGTTGCACGGCCCAACGGCCGTTGCCATCCATGACGATGGCCAGATGGCGCGGAGCACGCGCAGGAGACGTGCTCGCGGAGTCGATAGTCATTGCGGGAAATGATGGGCGATCGGATCAGATCGCCATCAACTCGTCTTCCTTGTGCTTGACCACGCCATCGACTTCCTTGACGTACTTGTCGGTCAGCTTCTGCACTTCGTCTTCGCCGCGACGTTCCTCGTCCTCGCTGATCTTCTTGTCCTTCAGCAGTTCCTTGATGTGATGGATGGCATCGCGACGGATGTTGCGGATGGCGACCTTGGCATTCTCGCCTTCACCGGAAACCTGCTTGGACAGTTCCTTGCGGCGCTGTTCGGTGAGCGCTGGCAGATTGATGCGGATCACCTGGCCGACCGTGGTGGGCGTGAGGCCGAGATTGGAACCCAGGATGGCCTTTTCGACCACGGCAACCATGGTCTTCTCGAACGGGGTGATGGTCAGTGAGCGCGCATCGGCAACGGCGATGCTGGCGACCTGCGGCAGTGGCACGTCGGACCCGTAATAGGGAACCAGCAACTGGTCGACCAGGGCCACGCTGGCACGGCCGGTGCGCAGATGGGTGAGATCATGACGCAGTGATTCGACGCTCTTGGTCATGCGCGTTTGCGCATCTTTCTTGATGGTGTCGAGCATGTTGCCTTACCCGTGATGCTTTGCGATTGGCCGCGAAGTATAACAGCGGCCCCTGGTCGCACGATGCAACGCGGGCTGGATGAATGGGGAGGGCTGTTGAAGACCAGGGCTGCAACAGTCCCACGGTGCTGACAGTTACGGACCAGACACACGCTCTTGCCATTCAATATCCCGGGCTCTGGCATGTGCATGGTTTTTCCATGTTGGCGGAAGGCACGTCCTTGTGCCTGTTGCCATTCGCAACTGTTGACAAGAATTCAGGGGTCGAAGCCGCCGCCGAACAGGTGGTCGGTGAACGGGCTGCCCTCGACCGGAACCGGAGACGTTGACCAATCTTCGGCGTAGCTCCCGAGTGCGCCGTACTCAATGGCGCCCCAGCATTTCGCCGTGCCGTTGCCGAGCAGGGCGCAGGCGTGCAGAAAGCCGGATGCGATCCCGGTAGCATTGGTAATGCCACTCACCTCCGCAGGCGACCATCGATCAACCGTGGTGCCATCGCCCAACTGAGCCCACAGGTTCGCGCCCCAGCATCGAGCCGTGCCGTTTGCCAGGACCGCACAGGAGGTGTCGCGTCCTAGGGCGATGGCAGTTGCACCGCTCAGGCCGGCTACCGGAACCGGCACTGAACTCCCGGTATTGCTTCCGTTTCCGAGCCGACCATTGCTGTTGAAGCCCCAGCACTGCACGGTTCCGTTGCCCAGCAGCGCGCAGGTATGGAGTTCGCCGGCCTTGATGGCAACGGCTCCGCCCAGCCCACTGACGACGACGGGGATAGAGCTGTCATCGGTGCTGCCATCGCCGAGTTGGCCCATCATATTGAAGCCCCAACAGCGAACCGTGCCGTCGCTCAACAGGGCGCAGCTATGGTTGCCCCCAACGGTTACGGCCTCTACACCGGAGAGTCCGCTGACCGTAACAGGCGTGAGGCTCGATTCGGTAGTGCCATTGCCGAGTTGACCGGCAGAATTGCTGCCCCAGCAGCGTAATTTTCCATTCGTGATCATTGCGCAACTGTGGGACTCGCTCGTTGCGATGGCGCTTACGCCGGCAAGTCCGCTGACTGCCACGGGAGTGTTGCTGTCGTTGGTGGTGCCGTCGCCAAGCTGGCCCGCGTAGTTCGAGCCCCAGCACCATGCCGTCTGGTCGCCTGCTACGGAACAATTGCCATAGGTGCCTGCGGCCAAGCCGGCGATTCCGGCAAGTCCGATGACCGGCACGGGGCTGGTGCTCTGGGTGTTGCTCCCGTTTCCAAGCTGACCATAGTCGTTGCCACCCCAGCAACGCGCGCCGCCGTCGTTGAGTGTGGTGCAGGTGTGGGTATCGCCTGTGTCAATGGATGCAATGGATTCCAGTCCGACTACGGGTTGGGGCGTTGCTCGGAATCCAAGGGATACCGAACGATTACCCAATTCGCCATATGGATTGTCTCCCCAGCAATGCATTTGGCCTGTACCCGAAATCGTGCAACTGTGGTTCATGCCGGCGTCAAGTGCCGTTGCACCGGAAACGCCGTTGACCGTGACAGGCACGTTGCTCTCATTGGTGCTGCCATCAGCCAGTTGACCTTTCATGTTGATACCCCAGCAGCGGGCTGTGCCATCGGCAAGCAGGGCACAGCTATGCCGGCGTCCGGCGTTCAGGGCAACAACATTGCTCAAGCCACTGACCAGCACCGGTACGGAGCTGTCATCGTTGGTTCCATCGCCGAGCTGGCCACGAAAATTCAAGCCCCAGCAACGCGCCGTGCCGTCCGCCAACCGTGCGCATGAGTGAGACATACCGGTGGTTGTCGCTGTTGCCCCAGTCAGGCCGGACACCACGACCGGGACCGGGCTGCTGTCGGTGCTGCCATCGCCAAGTTGGCCATAGTCATTTACGCCCCAGCAACGCGCGGTACCGTCCGCCAGAATGGCGCAGGAGTGGGTATCCGCGGCTGAAATATCGATTGCTTGACCGAGCCCACTGACCATGACCGGCTCGGCGACCAACAGGTCGCCACCACTGCCCAGTTCACCGTCGAAATTTGATCCCCAGCAGCGAGCGGTTCCGTCGTTGGATACCGCACAGGTGTGAAATTGGCCTGTCGAAATTGCAACTGCGTCAGTGAGGCCGCTCACGGGAACGGGTGACATTGAATCCTCGAAGAAGCCATTGCCCAATTGACCCAGGAATCCGGAGCCCCAGCAACGCACGCTGCCATCGCCAAGAATGGCGCAGGCATGTCGGAAGCCAGCAGAAACTTTCACGGCACCTGACAACCCATTGACCGTGACCGGCTGTTGGCTGAAATTGAGGGTGCCGTCGCCCAATTGTCCCTTGGAATTATTGCCCCAGCATTTGACCGTCGCCATTTCTGTAATGGCACAGGAAAAGTTACTGCCGGCAGCGAAGGAGCCCGGACCGCTAGGAACGCGACCTGGGTTGGCCAGGGCGGCATTTCCGATGTTCGCGCACAGCGCGATCATCACGAGAAGTACGAAAGGCGTTGCTCGATACGAAGGCGCCGTGACGCCCGAGATGCGTTTGCTCATTGCAGTTCTCTCCATGTCAGGGGGTAAGGGCGAAACCCGGAGCCCCTTCGGGCCCGCCATGGCTCCGCACTAAGTACGATGCTAATCGTACGAAATGCATTCGTCAATCCTTTGCCCGCGGTTGACCAGCCGAGCCTGCTTCAAGCCATTTGAAACTTCCGCCCTGCGCGATTGACCACCGCGCACTCGCGTGGAACCTGTAGTTTGTCAAGCTGCGAACGCGAACGTCCCAGCCTGTACTTGGCGAACAACAGGATCGAGCCCGTCATCCGCATGTCGGCCTGCTCCATTCAAGAAGATGAAGACCAGCGCTTTGCATGCGGCACGCACCAGCCCACCCGTGGATGCCGCCAGCGCGCATGGGCAGACCTGTTTCCTGATAGCGCGGAAGAGTTGCGAACGAGCCCGCGAATTGACTCGCCGCATGCGCGGTTTATTGGGCCATGGCTTCCTGGCGAAGAGTCGTTGTACGACGCCCCCTGAACGCCGGGCGCGTAGCGCCAGGGCGTTTGCAATGGATCCCGTTCAATTCACGCCAGGTGGCGGTGGGCGGTCACGATTCCGGTGGCGGATGCATTCGGCCCAGCACGCGGCATGCAAAAGGACTGAAACCTGAACCTGGACAGGAAGAAACGCTCAGACCAGTCGCAGGGCGGTACCGGATGGCGCTTGCATTTGACGGTGCTCATCTGGTTGGTCGTCTGCAGAGCTGCAAGTCTGGCCAGCCCTGAGCTGGCATGGATCGCAGTTGTCCCCGTGGCCCGCGAGGGGCGCGGCCTGGGTCAGGTCGTGGAACCGACCAGAGTTCCGATTGAAGCGCCTTGCATGATGCGCATCAGGTCGCCTTCCTTCGACATGTCGTAGATGCGCAGGGGAATCTTGTGGTCGCGACACAGGGCAATCGCGCTGGTGTCCATCACCTGCAGGTTGCGCTGGATGACCTCGTCGTAGCTCAGGCTGGTGTAGCGGGTGGCATCCGGATTGCGGGTCGGGTCGGCCGAGTACACGCCATCGACCTTGGTCGCCTTGAGCAACAGGTCCGCACCGATCTCGATGGCGCGCAATGCCGCCGCCGAATCGGTGGTAAAGAACGGATTGCCGGTACCGGCCGCAAACAGCACCACTCGGCCCTTCTCCAGATGGCGGATGGCACGACGCCGGATGAAGTCCTCGCACACCTGGTTGATCTTGATCGCGCTCATGGTGCGTGCGGTGCCGCCGGCGCGCTCGATGGCGTCCTGCATGGCCAGGGCATTCATGACTGTGGCCAGCATGCCCATGTGATCACCGGTAACCCGATCCATGCCGGAAGCGGCAAGCCCCGCGCCGCGGAAGATGTTGCCGCCGCCGATGACGACGCCAACCTGCACCCCGGCGTCACGCACGTCGATGATTTCCTGGGCCAGGCGACCGATGACCTTGGGGTCGATACCGTAGTCGGCCTCACCCATCAAGGCTTCACCGGAGAGCTTGAGCAGAACGCGCTTGTACTTGATCACTGACATCGATTGCTCCGGGCCGGCAAAACCGCTGCATTGTACGGGACTTCCCCGCACTTGCCACGCGCGATTTGGCAAGCAGGAGCCGGCCAAGCCGACGAGTGAGGTCGATTGCCACCACGAGAACGGCGGCAAGCACACACACTCGCGGGCGGTCGTGGCCTTGTCTATCCGGTTGATGTGTCGGAGGTCGACCGCTCACCCTTCGACAAGCTCAGGGCGAACGGGGACAAGTACGAGCGGGATCCAGTTCCCTGCGCTGCCTCAGTTGGACTTGGCGGGTGGCGCCTTGCGTACGAAGCGAATGGAATCCTCGCCGCCAAGGACCAATGCCCTGATATTGCCATCGCCGCCTTGCTCGAAGCGCACAGCCATATCACCGTAGCGACCGTCTCCGCCGCGCCAGCGGAAACTGTCGTAATGCCAGTGCGTCAACGGTCCCTGGTTTTGTGGCAGTGGGCCGAAGCGGAGCGCGAGGCGCCCGTTGCGGCGTTCGATTTCGACGTCGCCGAACGCGGGATGGAGGTAGGTGCCGACATAGGCGCCCAGTGCGTGTGATGGCTGGGTTCCCTTCACCCGGCGTGCGTTTTGGGCGCGTTCCTCGGCCTTGCCTTTTTTCTTCGCATCGCCGTAGAGGGTGAGCAACTCGGCACTCCAATCGCGTGCCGGTGCGTCGGTATACAGGTCCATCGCCTTCCACATCAGCGCGTGGCGCAATTCGACGTGATCGGCGTTGCCGAACACGTACACACCCAGGTTTGCATCCGGCATCAGCCCGATGATGGAAACGCGACCGTCGATGCTGCCGGTATGCATGGCCACGTAATGTCCCCGGTAATCCTGCTGGAACCAACCCAGCCCATAGCTCACCCAGTGCGGTTGGGTCAGTTGGGCGGTTGGATAGAACTGGCTTGCGGGGACCAGTGCTTGCGGCTTGAACATTTCCTGGAAGTTGGCCTCGCTGAGCAGGCGCTTGCCGTCCCACTGGCCGCCTGCCAGCAGGAAGTTCATCCAGCGCGCCATGTCGCTGGCACTTGACCAGGCGGCGCCGGCGGCAGGAACGCTGTCGACCGTTCCATCGCCGATGCGCTTGAGCTTGCCGTCGATCTCGAAATGCGCGGTGGACACGTTGTTGCTGTGCTGCGCGAGCATGCCGGCATAGGTGGCGCTCGATTCGGTCATGCCAAGCGGGGCGAAGATGCGGGTTTCCACGAAGCGATTCCACGGCATGCCGGACGCCGCCGAGACCAGTTCGCCGGCAAGCTCATACATAACGTTGGCGTAAATGAAAGAGGAATAGGGCGTGTAGGCGGGTTCAAGCTCGCGCACGCGTTCGAGGATCTGGCGGGAATCAAGATCGCCGCGCACCCACAGCATGTCGGCTTCCGGTGCGAGACCGGCATTGTGGCGCAGGGTGTCGCGGACAGTGACCTCGCGGCTGAATTTCGCATCGGCCAACTGGAACCACGGCAGGGTTTTCTGCACCGGATCGTCCCAGGCCAACTTGCCTTCATCGACCAACATGGCCACGGCCATCGCCGTCAGAGCCTTGGTCGTCGACATCATGCCGAAGCGCGTGTGGGTATCGACACGGGTCGGCTCACCCAAGGTGCGCACGCCGAAGCCGCGCAGGTAGACGGTCTGGCCATCCTTGACGATGGCAATCGACAGGCCGGGCATCTTCCAATCGCCCATGGCCTTGTCGATGTAGGCATCGAGTTCGGTCGTTTTCGCATCCGTTGCGAACGCGGCTGCGCTCGATTGATCCTGCGCCAACGCAGGTCCCGCAACGAGCAAACACAAGGCCAGAATCATCTCGCGCATGCGAAAGTCCTCATCAAGGTGGATCTTGATGATAGGGCAAGCCTCTGCCCGGATGGTGCGGGCTTCGCTTGGTGCATGTATCGACGCGGACACGCCCAAGAAAAAGCCCCGCGTGTGCGGGGCTTTCGGGGATGCATCGGTGAAGGATGAAATCAGGCCAAGCCGGCCTGCTTCATGACTTCGGCGGCGTAATCCTCGACCACCTTTTCGATGCCTTCGCCGACCACCAGGCGATGGAAGGAGATGACTTCGGCGCCTTCCTTCTTCAGCACGTTGCCCACGGTCTCGTTGGTGTCGAGCACGTAAGGCTGGCCAACCAGGGTGACGTCGTTGATGATTTTGTTGATCTTGCCGCTGATGATCTTCTCCAGGATCTCGGCCGGCTTGGACTTGTCCTTCTCGGACATCTTGGCCAGTTCGATTTCCTTTTCCTTGGCGATGAACTCGGCAGGAACATCCTTCTCCGCGATGTGCGGCGGATTCATCGCCGCGATGTGCATGGCCAGGCCACGCGCCAGATCGGCAGAGCCACCCTTGAGTTCGACCAGCACGCCGATGCGACCACCGTGCAGGTAGCCGGCCACGGTGTTGGCGCTGTCGATGCGCACCATGCGACGGATCTGCACGTTCTCGCCGACCTTGGCAATCACCGCGGCGCGCGCTTCCTCGACGCTTCCGCCGCCTGCATAGGCGGCATTCTTGAGTGCGTCGACGTCAGCCACGCCCAGCGCAGCCTTGGCCACGTTGTCGGCAAAGCCGAGGAAATTGGCATCCTTGGCGACGAAGTCGGTCTCGCTGTTGATCTCGACCAGCACACCCTTGCCGGCATCCTGGGCCAGCACGATGCGGCCTTCGGCGGCAACGCGGTCGGCCTTCTTGTCGGCCTTGGCCAGGCCCTGCTTGCGCAGCCACTCGATCGAGGCGTCCATGTCGCCGTTGTTCTGGGTCAGGGCCTTCTTGCACTCCATCATGCCGGCGCCGGAACGCTCGCGCAGTTCCTTGACCATCTGGGCAGTGATTTCCATCGGTAAACCTCGCAACTGGGCGTGACCCTGGGATCACGCGAGTGAATGAAAGTCATGCAGGCTTGTGTCCGCACCGGCGCTGCAAAGCCGGACATCGTGTGTTGGCGGAATTCCCTCACGGGCCACCAACGCCATTCGTTGGGGACTGCGGAATCTGTTTGAAGCCGGGCAGGTCAGGCCGTGGCCGAACCTGCCCGCAAACCTCAGGCGTCGCTGCCGGCGTCTTCGGACTTGGCTTCCGCACGTGGCTTGGCCGGACCGCGACGTGCGCCGCCCGAAGGTGCGCCACGCTTGGCTGCCGGCTTGCCGCGCGGTGCCTGCTTGCGACGATCATCCTTGGCAATCGGGTTGCCTTCGGCATCCATTTCGACGAATTCGTCGTTGTTCACGGCAATTGCCGGCGCTGCCGCCTTGCCTTCAAGAACCGCGTCGGCAACGGCACGGGTGTAGAGCTGCACGGCGCGAATGGCGTCGTCATTGCCCGGGATCGCGTAGTCGACAAGGCTGGGGTCGTAGTTGGTATCGACCACCGCGACCACGGGAATGCCAAGCTTCTTGGCTTCCAGGATGGCGATGTTCTCGTGGCCGATGTCGACGACGAAGATCGCGTCGGGCAGGCGGCCCATGTCCTTGATGCCGCCCAGCGAGCGTTCCAGCTTCTCGCGCTCGCGCTGGAGCTGCAGAACCTCGTGCTTGACCAGCTTCTCGAAGCGGCCATCGGTGGACATGGCTTCGATTTCCTTGAGGCGGGCAATCGACTGCTTGACGGTGCGGAAGTTGGTCAGCATGCCGCCCAGCCAGCGCGCGGCAACGAAGGGCTGGCCGCAGCGGGTGGCGTCTTCCTTGATCGCTTCGCGGGCCGAACGCTTGGTGCCGACGAACAGCAGGGTGCCACGCTTCTGCGCCAGGCCGGACACGAAATTCATCGCGTCGTTGAACAGCGGCAGGGTCTTTTCAAGATTGATGATGTGGATGCGACCGCGTGCGCCGAAGATGTACGGCGCCATGCGGGGGTTCCAGTAACGGGTCTGATGGCCAAAATGGACGCCCGCTTCGAGCATCTGGCGCATGGTTACCTGAGGCATGGTGTAGCTCCAATGATGGACAGCCGCACGGCAGAGCCTTGTGGTGTGCGGTGATGTCCGGGGTTGAGACCTCCACGCATCCGCCGCTTGCGACCTTCAGTGAAGGCACCCCGAAAGCGGTGACGATACGTGTGCGGATTTGGCGGATTGAGGCAAAATGACTACCCTTGTCCACCGACTTCGGCCGCGCACCTGGGTGCGAGACCGGCTTGGATCTGTCGGTGCATGAATCACAAATACCCCGACAAAGCCTTGGAATTCTAGCCAATCGCGGCGATTCCGACAAGGCATCCACCCTGTATCCGTACGCTTCGACCCAATTGCCATGTCCGTCACCATCAAGACCCCGCAGGAAATCGAGAAGATGCGCATCGCCGGCCGGCTGGCCGCCGAGGTGCTGGAAGTGGTGGCAGCGCACGTCAAGCCGGGTGTCAGCACCGAGCAACTCGACCAGATCTGCCATGACCACATCGTCAGGGTGCAGGGGGCGATTCCGGCCAATGTCGGCTACAAGGGCTTCCCCAAAACGGTCTGCACCTCGGTCAACCATGTGATCTGCCACGGCATTCCGAGCCCGGGCAAGCTGCTCAAGGATGGCGACATCATCAATATCGATGTCACCGTGATCAAGGATGGCTGGCACGGCGACACCAGCCGCATGTACTACGTGGGCGAGCCTTCGGTGCTGGCGCGGCGCCTGGTGGAAACGACCCGCGAGGCCATGTTTGCCGGCATCAACGTGGTGCGTCCGGGGGCAACCCTTGGCGATATCGGCGAGGCTATCCAGCGGCATGCCGAAGCGCAGGGTTTTTCGGTGGTTCGCGAGTACTGTGGGCATGGCATCGGCCGCGTCTACCACGAGGATCCGCAGGTGCTGCACTACGGGCAGGCCGGTGCCGGACTCAAGCTCAAGCAGGGCATGACCTTCACGATCGAGCCGATGATCAATGCCGGCAAGCCGCAGACCCGACTGTTGCCCGATGGCTGGACTGTGGTCACCCGCGACCATTCGCTGTCGGCGCAATGGGAGCACACCCTGGCCGTCACCGAGACGGGCTTCGAGATCCTGACGCCCTGGCCCAGCGCGGCCTGACACCCGTGGAACAGGAGTCCGCCACGCGCGTGCCCCCGCTGCCGCGGCTGGCGCAGCCGCTGCCACGGGCCGGTGTGGTCGGCGCGGCAAGGTTGGCCCTGCGCCAGTATTTGATGGACTACGAGCGCGACCTGGCAGGCGCATTCCGCAATGGCGCAGCCATTGACGAGGTGATTTCCGCGCGCACGGCGGCGGTCGAAAAGGTGCTGGCGCATGTCTGGTTCGGCTGGTTGGGGGAAACCGGTGAGGCGGCCCTGCTTGCAGTCGGCGGATTCGGCCGGGGCGAGCTGTTCCCGCACTCGGACGTTGATCTGCTGGTGATGACTGTGGTCAATCCCGAGCCGCGCGTATTGCGCGCCATCGAGGCGTTTGCGGCTTGCCTCTGGGATGTCGGTCTCAAGCCGGGCCTGGCCGTGCGCGATGCCAACGCTTGTTTCGCGTTGGCCGAGCAGGACCTGAGCGTTCACACCAGCCTTCTGGATGCACGCCACCTCGATGGATCACGGCCGCTGGGCCGGGCTTTGCTCGAATCCGGGCATGAGGCGACGCACTGGACTGCACCGGCATTCCTCGCCGCCAAGCGTGAGGAGCAGGAAGCGCGGCATCTGCGGTATGGCGACACCGCCTACAACCTTGAGCCACAATTGAAGGAAGGCACTGGCGGCTTGCGCGACCTGCACCTGATCGGCTGGCTGGGCAAGGTGGTGTGTGGCTCGTCCGATCCGTCGCGCATGCAGGCGGACGGCTTGCTCGATCCGAGTGAGGTGCTTGCCCTTGCCGCGGCCAGGGCAACCCTGTTTCGCATTCGCTACGGCCTGCATCTGGTGGCTCAGCGCGCGGAAGACCGCCTGCTGTTCGATCACCAGCGACAGTTGGCCACGATGCTCGGCTACCGCGACGAGCATGCCGACAACCTCGGCGTCGAACAGTGCATGCAGGAGTACTACCGTGCGGTGCGCTGTGTTGCGGCCATCAATTCCGAATTGCTGGTGCTCTGTGACGAACGCGTGAATCCCCAGCAAAACGAGGTGGTGGCTCTCGGCAACGGACTGCTGCGTATCGGCGATGGCCTGGATGTCGAGCCCGGTTGCAGTTTGCACCAGGACCCCAAGGCGCTGGTCTCCCTGTTTGCCGAGCTGGCATCAGGTCACGGCGTGCGCAGGTTACGCGCCAACGCCCTGCGGCAATTGCGCCTGGCGCTGGATGATCCGCAACTCGATTTCACCCACCCCGATGTGCTGGTCGAAGTGCGCAAGATCTTCCTGCGGGGAGCTGCTGCGGTCGATGCCCTGGCAGCCATGGCACGACATGGCGTGCTGGCGCGCATCATTCCCGGATTCGCCCGGGTCAGTGGGCGCATGCAGTACGACCTTTTCCATGTGTACACGGTCGATGAACACACCATGCGCGTATTGCGCTTCATGGCGCGCTTTGCCAGTGCCGAAGGTGCGCGCGAATTTCCGCTGGCGCATGCGGTGTACCAGCGCATCCCGCAGCCAGAACTGCTGATCCTGGCGGGGATTTTCCACGACATTGCCAAGGGTCGTGGTGGCGATCATTCGCTGCTCGGCGAGGACGACGCCCGCGAATTCTGCACGCGATTGGGATTGCATCCAGCGGCGGTCAATCGCGTGGCCTGGCTGGTTCGCGTGCATCTGTTGATGAGCGTGACCGCACAGCGCCAGGACATTACCGATCCGCAGGTGGTGCATCGCTTTGCCGAGCAGGTGCAGGACTGGGAGCGGCTGGACTACCTCTATCTGCTGACCGTGGCCGATATCAATGGCACCAGCCCGAAATTGTGGAACACCTGGCGTGATCGCCTGTTGTCGGATCTCTACGCGGCCACCCGCTCGGTACTGCGCGAGGAAACCGGCGAGTTGCCAAAGGCCGAGGAGCGTGTTGCCGAAACCCGTCTGGCCGCACAAGGCCTGCTCACGCAGGCGGGCATCAGCGCGACGCAGGCCGACGCCGTGTGGGAGGATTTTCCCGGGGAGAGTTTCCTGCGCTACCGACCCGAACAGATTGCCTGGCAGACACAGGCCATCGTCGAGCATGCACAGAGCGAGTCGGCATTGGTACGCGTCAACCCCATGGGGGCACGCGGCACCACCGAGGTGTTCGTGTATTCAGCCGACCGCGACGGACTGTTCGCCGCAGTGACCGCCGTGCTCGACCGCGCCCATCTGAACGTGCTGGAAGCGCGTGTGATCACGGCACGCTCGGGTCGCGTGCTCGATACTTTTTTCGTGCTCGACAAGCACGCCAAGCCCTTGCTGGAAGCAGAGCGCGTGGCGGCGCTGGAGCAGAACCTGCGTTCCGTGCTGGGGCGGCGGACGCTCGATGTACAGCCGGTTCGGCGCGCATTGCCGCGCAACCTGCGTCATTTCCATATTTCGCCACGCGTCGTCTTCACCGAGGAAGATGGACGCACGCGCCTGGGCCTCGTGTGCAGCGATCGCCCTGGATTGCTGGCGTCGGTTGCGCAAACCTTTCGCAGCCATCGCATTCGCGTGCATGATGCGCGCATCGCGACTTTCGGCGAGCGGGTCGAGGATTTTTTCCGCATCAGCGATGAAAATGACGCGACGCTTGATCAATCGACCCGGCAGGCCTTGCGCGACGCCCTGCTCGGACAGCTTGAATTGCACCAACCCACAGCCTTGAAGGAACGCCATGCAAGACATTGAGCGCATCATCGACAGCGCCTGGGAGCGACGCGCCGAACTGCTGCCGGATTCACGCGACTCGGAAGTGCGTGCGGCCGTGGAAGCTGCGCTCGATCACCTTGAAAGCGGTACACGCAGGGTTGCCGAGCCTGCGCCGGAGGGAGGCTGGCGAGTCAATCAATGGCTCAAGAAGGCGGTGTTGCTGTACTTCCGCATCAATGCCAACCGGGTCATGGCGGGCGGACCCATGAATGCCTGGGACAAGGTGCCGTTGCGATTTGGCAGCGCCGAGGCGGATGAATTTTCCCGGCTCGGCGCGCGCGTGGTACCTGGGGCTTTGGTCAGGCGTGGCGCACACGTGGCCACCGACGCCGTGTTGATGCCAAGTTACGTGAACATCGGCGCGCATGTGGGCGCCGGCAGCATGGTCGATACCTGGGCCACGGTGGGATCCTGCGCGCAGATCGGTGCGCGCGTGCATCTGTCCGGTGGCGTGGGCATCGGTGGCGTACTGGAACCCTTGCAGGCTGCGCCCACCATCATCGAGGACGACTGCTTCATCGGCGCACGTTCGGAAGTGGTGGAGGGCGTGGTGGTGGAACGCGGCAGCGTGGTCGGCATGGGCGTATTCCTCGGCCAGTCCACGCGCATCTACGACCGCGCCAGCGGGGAAGTCAGCTATGGCCGCGTGCCTGCCGGCAGCGTGGTGGTGGCAGGCTCGCTGCCTGCTGCGGATGGCAGCCACAGTCTGTACGCGGCGGTCATCGTCAAGCGCGTGGACGAAAAGACGCGCTCCAAGACCAGCATCAACGAACTGCTGCGAGCCTGAGCATGGCCATTCAGATGTATGGCCTGAAGAATTGCGATACCTGCAAGAAGGCCCGCAACTGGCTGGATCGGCATGCCGTGGATTACTGCTTCATCGACTACCGCGAACAGTCGGCCACACCCCAGGAACTCAAGCGCTGGGCGGATGCGGTCGGCGGATTCGACAAGCTGGTCAATCGCGCCGGAACCACCTGGCGCAACCTGCCTCCTGCACGCAAGACACCCGGTTCAACAGCCGAATGGACCTTGCTGATCCGCGAATACCCGGCGCTGGTGCGCAGGCCCGTATTGGTGCTGGAGGATGGTTCCGTGCAGATCGGATTCAAGACGAAGATCTGGGAATCGCGATTCGGGACTCGGAACGCGGGACTGGGTTAGGGAAGATCTGCAGACCTCCTTTAGAACAAAGAAAGCGTGTTGCATTCGCAGCCTGGCGGTAGATCGACTTTGGCCCCCGCGAATCCCGAATCCCCGAATCGCCTCCCGACACTGGTACTCCCGTCGCCCCTGCGAAGGCAGGGGCCCAGCGACTGTGGTCTTGGTGTAGGGTTAAAAGCACCGGGTTCCTGCCGTCGCAGGAACGACGGCAGGAGCGGGCAAGGTGCTCGCTCTTCTTTTTGCGACTCTCGAATCCTGGCCTTGACCCATGTCCCTTGTTCTCGACCTCACATGTGAACTGATCCGCCGCGCATCGGTAACGCCCGAGGATGCGGGTTGCCAGCAACTGCTGGGTGAACGCCTGGCGGCTGCCGGTTTCGCCATCGAGGATCTGCACTACGGCGAGGTACGCAACCTGTGGGCGACTCACGGTGAAACGGGGCCGGTGCTGGTCCTGCTCGGTCATACCGATGTGGTGCCGACCGGGCCGGTCGAGAAATGGACCAGCCCGCCCTTCGAGCCGACCATCCGCGACGGTCATTTGTTTGGCCGTGGTGCGGCCGATATGAAATCCGGCGTCGCGGCGATGAGCCTGGCACTCGTGGAGTTCGTGCGTCGGCATCCACGTCACCCGGGAACCGTCGCCTTGCTCCTGACCAGCGACGAGGAAGGCCCATCCATCGACGGTGTGCGTCGGGTGGTTGAGGAATTTCGCCGTCGCGGACAGCGCGTGGACTGGTGTCTGGTAGGCGAGCCTTCGTCGCGGCAAGTGTTGGGCGACCTGGTTCGTGTCGGTCGTCGCGGCTCCCTGCACGGTCGATTGTGCGTTCGCGGTGTGCAGGGACACGTCGCGTATCCGGAACTGGCGCGCAATCCCGTTCATGCCGCCGCTGCCGCCCTCACCGAGTTGGTAGCCACGGTCTGGGACGAGGGCAATGCCAGCTTCCCGCCCACTTCGTTCCAGATCTCCAACATCCACGCGGGGACGGGTGCAGCCAACATCATTCCCGGCACCCTCGAAGTCGCCTTCAATTTCCGTTATGGCACGGCAAGCAGCGCAGACGACTTGCGTGCGCGCATCGAGGACTGCCTCAAGCGCCACGGGCTCGACTACGAAATCGAATGGGAGCTCTCGGGCGAGCCGTTCCTGACCGAGCCCGGCGCCCTGCGTTCGGCAGTCGAGGCGGTCCTCGTTGAGCACTTTGGCCAGGTGCCGGAATCGAGCACCGGCGGCGGTACCTCGGATGGCCGCTTCATCGCGCCGCTGGGTGCGGAAGTGGTGGAGTTCGGACCCGTCAACGCCAGCATCCACAAGGTGGACGAATGCGTGTCCGTGGACGATCTGGAGCGC
>SHNG01000019.1 GCA_004295005.1 Gammaproteobacteria bacterium | reverse complement strand
CCTGCCCCGCCTCACGCAGACTGAGGCTGCGCTCGGGATTGGAAACATGGATTTGCGGTGCCTCATCCGGTACTGCATCCAGTCGATTGAGTCGATCAAACCCAGGCGCCAACGCAGGTTGCGTGACGATGCGATAGAGCACAGATTGCTCCAGGTGAAGCTCCGCATCCCAGGCTTCGCCATTGCGCGTCATCGCGATCTCGTCACCATCGATGAACTGCAATTGGACGGCATCCGGTTGCGGATCAAAGCGCAAGCTCCAACGCAGTCGCGAGCCTTGCAAGGCCTTCACGTCCAGGTCGGCTTCCTCGCGATCTGCAATACCGGCATATGCCGGCGCCATCACCACCACCCTGGAGCCAAGCAGCTTCACGGGTACGTGCGTAGCGGAGTCGCTGCTTGCAACGCTGTCGACGGCTGGCGCAGGCGCGATGCTCTCTGCCGGTCGCCATCCTGAAGCCAGCACAATCAAGCCCGCGATGAGCATGGAAGCCGACAGACGCCACCAGGGCCAGGGCCTGCGCAGGTCGGGCAAGTCCAGTTGCCGCAAGCGATCTTCAATGCGCTGCTTCTGAAGCCGCTGCAAGCTGCCGAGCCCGGAGCGATCACGCAGCAAAAGTCCACTGCTGTCCTCCAACTGCACCAACGAAGCATCGAGACGATTCGACACATGAACGAGGCTGATCCGACGCAGGCATCGCATCAGCCAGAGCGCACCGATGATTCCCACCGACGCGGCGCAGGCAACGCCCATCAGCATCTGCCCTGCCCTTGCCCCACCCAGCACCAGCGCGAACATCACGGGGCATGCCACGAGCAGCACGATCGCCCCCTCGCGCCATCGCATGCTGCGGTGCAGTTGTCCGATCAAAAGATGGCTCATGCGCTCTTGCGCCTGCGGCTGGCCAACACGCGTTCAAGCAGGAATGTTCCAGCAACCAGAATCGACAGCAGGGGATCCAGCGCGGTTCGCAGGGGCCTGTCGGATTCCGCGAACTTGAGTGGTTGCGCGTTCTCCGCGTAATCGCTGCCTGAATCCTGCTTCCCTCCTGCAAAGAGCGATTTCACGTGCTCGGGAAAATCCGCATCCAGCACCTGCGCAAAATCCTGCGGCGACAATCGTGGCAGCAGATAGAGGATGTGACCCATGCCACGACGCTGCCCGCTTGCAATCACCTCACCCTGGGCGTTGTGCCAGATTGCCGTGGCGCTGGCAGGCGACTTGCCATTCACCAGCACTCGACCACCCTGCTCCACCCAGGACAGGATGGAATCGGGCAAGGGCTCATCCAGCCAGATCAACCATTGCGTGTCCGCGTCAATGGGGACATCGAGTGTGCCCTCACTCACAGACCAGGCCGTGCCAGAGGATTCCTGCCAGGCGGTGACGACTGCATGCAGATAATGCAGCGCATCGGATTGCTGCGCGGCATGGCGCAAGGCCACCTTTACCGGTGTCGCTGCTGATGGCGCAGCGCGTGTGTTCGACCCGGAAGGCAGAATTCGCCAGTCCGCCGCATGGCGCAGCGCGAGGCGCTGCGCATCCAGGCCTTGCACTTGTTCGGGCACCAGAACGGCCAGGCGGTCGGTATCGGCCATTTCATCATCGAACTCACGCAACAGGCTGGCGAGCGAGGCATCACCTGCGAGCGCCGGCTTTGAATCCAGCGCAGGGAATCCAGGCGCCAGCCAGCGCAGGCGTGCCTCGGGATCGTTCACCTCGGCAAGCGCACGGGTTTGCTCGAGCGCAGGATCAACCAGCACCCAATGGCGCGGTGCGCGCCAATCGCCAAGCAGAATCGGCCCAGCCAGCAGCAACGCAAGCAAGGCCAGCAACACAAGACGCGCCAGCAGCAGCGGCAAATCCTCGAATCGCAGGCGTCGACGCGGTCTTTCGCCTTGCACGAGCCAGCGCATGGCGGCGAAATCGATGACCCGGTGTTGCGGCCGTCGGGCGAGATGAATCAGCAAGGGCAGCAGCAGGCTGGCCAGTGCCAGCAAGCCTACAGGAAGGAGGAAGCCCAGGCTCATCGGACTTCAGCCGCGGATCGCGGACTGCCAAACAATTGTCGCATGGGCTCTGCCAATGGGCGATCGAGCACATGTTCCACCTGTGCAATGCCGGCCGTTTGCAGGCGTTTGCGCAGGGCCTCGCGCGCCTTGCCGAAGCGTTCGATGAAACCCGCGCGTGCGCTTGCGGCATCGACCTGGATTTCCACACCGCTTTCCGGATCACGAAAGTGAAGCCCGCCCTTGAACGGAAAATCGCGCTCCTCGGCACTCGACAACTGGATGCAGCGCACCTCGCGGCGGGCGCTGGCCAGCCGACATGACAACTCGGTCAATGCGTCATCGAAACCATCGCTGATCAGGAGCACCAGGGAACCGGCCTGGATTTTTTCCCACAAGGGCCTCAAGGCATCGGCACCCGGCAGGTTTCCGCCTGGTTGTATCCGATCCAAAGCCAGCAGGCAGCGATCACGCTGGCGCGGTCCGGCGGCTGCGGCAATGAACTCGACCGCATTGTTTGCCAACAGCACCAGCCCGAACAGGTCACCCTGGCGCAGCGCCAGTTCCATCACGCCCAGGGCCAGCAGTTTGGCGGCATCGAGTTTGCGGTTTGCCACGCGCGTCTGGTCGGCCTGTCCCATCGATGCGCTGGCATCGATCACGATCCAAACGGTCAACTGGCTGTCGAACTCGGCTTCGCGGACAAAGTAGCGATCCGAACGTGCAAACAGCTTCCAGTCGATGTGCCGCGGTTCGTCACCGGGTTGATAGCCGCGGTACTGGGCGAACTCCAGTCCGGCCCCGCGATTGCGGCTGGCATGCATGCCCAAACCGCCGCTGGCAATGGAAGCGCGCGAGCGCAGGCGCAACTCGCCCAGCACTGCGCGAACTTCATCGGGCAAGGACAAGGGCATGGCTATCCTCAGCCCGGGAACTCAACCGCGCCGAGCAGTGCCTCGATCACCTCGTCACTGCTGCGCCGTTCGGCCTCGGCGGCAAACGAAAGCAACAAGCGATGACGCAGAACCGGCGCAAGCAGGGCTTTCACGTCCTCGCGGGTTGCCGCCAAGCGCCCATGAATCAGCGCGCGTGCCTTGGCTGCCAGCATCAGGGATTGACCAGCACGCGGCCCCGCACCCCAGCGCACCCATTCGCGAACCGCGCTGATCCCGCTTTCCTGCGGGCGCGATGCGCGCACCAGGCGCGTGATCCAGGCGAGCAAGCCGTCGCTGACATGCACCTCGCGCACCAGCTTTTGCAGCGCGATCATCTCATCGCCATCCATCACCGCACTCGCCTTGCCCATGCCGCTGCCGGTGGTTCGGTCGAGGATGGCGCGCTCCTCGGCTTCGCTCGGATAGCCCACGCGGATGTGCAACAGAAAGCGATCCAGTTGCGCCTCCGGCAAGGGATAGGTGCCTGCCTGTTCGAGCGGATTCTGCGTGGCCAGCACGAAGAACGGCTCCGGCAATGGGTAAGTCGTTCCGGCATAACTGATGGTGTGCTCCTGCATGGCCTCAAGCAATGCCGCCTGGGTTTTCGGTGGCGTGCGGTTCAACTCGTCGGCCAGCAAAAGACTGGTGAACACCGGGCCCTTCTGGAACTTGAAATAGCGTTTGCCGGTGCCGTGATCCTCCTCGAGGATCTCGGTGCCGAGAATGTCGCTCGGCATCAGGTCCGGCGTGAACTGGATGCGACGGAACTCCAGGCGCAAGGCCTCGCCGAGCGAGCGAACCAGCAGGGTCTTGCCAAGCCCTGGCACACCCTCGAGCAGGCAGTGGCCTCCGGCCAGCAAGCCGATCAGCAACTGTTCGACCACCTCATCCTGGCCGACGATCACGCGCGCAATGGATGTGCGCAATTCCGCCAGCTTGGCGATCTGTTGTTGTACCGCCTGTTCCGTCAACGCTTCATTCATATTCGGCATCCAGTCTGAAAACAAGAGCCCATGAAGGGACTCCTGCGGGCGAATTCCCCTCAATTGCTGAGCGCATAGACCACGATATTGACCGCGAACTTCGTATTGTCCTCGGCCAGGAAACGCTTGTTGCGCCAGTCGTAGTCCCACTCGCAGCCGTAGTCCTTGTTGCTGTACAGCACCCCCAGGCGACCGTCGATTTCGATGCCCTTGAGGTATTCGTGAACCAGATCATCGCCCCAGCCATTGAGCTCAAGTCCGGTCGGCGGAGGACCGTCGAATCGGAAAAAGCTCGAATAGATCGGGTGCGAGTTCGGCAGCCGACGCAACGCATCCTTGCCGAACATGCGCGACATCTCCGCCTCGAACGAACGCGCAAACAAGCCGTCGATATCGTGGTTGCAGTCATCCACGAACACGAAGCCACCATTGCGCACATAGGCCTCGAAATTGCGCCGCTCGTCGGCATTGAACTCGACCAGCTTGTGTCCGGCCAGGTAACAGAACGCTTCCCCGAGCATGCGCGGGTCGGCCAGCGACAGCACCTGTTCGGCCGGATCTACGCGCAGCGTGGTGTACTGGATCAGGGCATCGATCACGTTGTTGGGCATGCGCTGGTCAACATTCCAGTCACCCGACTCGTACATGAGCCGGGTAAAGCGGAAGTCATAAGCGCCGGAATTGGCGATCGGGGATTGGGGATTCGAAGCCGCAGCCCCCGCACGATCCAGTGAAGCCAGCGCGGAGACTGTCGCACCGATCCCAATCATCTTCAGCAGATTCCGCCGGTTCATGATCTGGGTCGCATTGGTCTCACAGGTGAGGAAGTGGCGCAAAGGTCATGGACGACCGGACAATGCACGCGCGACAGAAGCCGGGGCTCGCGCGCAGCTTGCACGTCGTCCCTGCGAAGGCAGGGACCCAGCGTCTTCTGCTTGCTCGTTGGCTCAATCAAAGGCGCCGGACCTCATTCTGTGCAGATGCGACTGCGGTATCCTGAGCTCCACCCTCACCCCAACCCTCTCCCGCCAGCGGGAGAGGGAGACAAGCAACGCTCCGAGTCCCGCTGACCAACAAGGGCACTGGGTCCCTGCCTGGGCAGATGCGGCTGCGGTTTTCTGCGCCCCACCCTTACCCCGACCCTCTCCCGCCTGCGGGAGAGGGAGTCAAGCAGCACCCCGAATCCCGGTTACACGGCATCCGACAGCGATGTGAAGGTGAAGTCGCGCAGACGCATCGGCGGCAACATCATCACGGTCGAGGACTCATCGCCCTGCACGCGCACCGGCTTGCCGAGCTCGTCGATGTTGTTGAGCATGATCACCGGCGATTCGTTGAAGCGGAAGTTCTTGATCGGATACTTGATCTCGCCGTTCTCGATGTAGAAGGTGCCATCGCGGGTGAGACCGGTGAGCAACACGGTCTGTGGATCGACCATGCGGATGTACCAGGTGCGCGTCACCAGCACGCCTTTTTGCGTGCCTTTCACCAGTTCCCCGATGGATTTGGTGCCACCGCTCATGATCAGGTTGCCCGGCGTCGCGTTGGCCTTCTTGCCCTGCTTCTGCGCCCAGTATCGTGAGTAGTCGAGATTGACGACCTTGCCCTTGTCGACAATGGCAAGGTGCTCACGCGGCAAGCCATCCTCGTCCCACGGCAGCACCGGTGCTTCGGCGTGCCAGGGATCGGCGAACAGGTTTACCCGCGGGTCATAGACCTGCTCACCGAGCTTGTTGCCGCCGCCTTTCTTGGAAAGAAAGCTGCGTCCTTCATCGGCGCTGCGGGCGTCGAAGAAATTCATCATGAAACCAACCAGACCTGCGACAGCGGCAGGCTCCAGGATTACCGTGTACTTGCCAGGCTCCAGCGCCTTGGCTTCAACCGACTCGCTGGCCTTGCGCATGGCGATGCGGATGTCTTCGTCGGCCTTGAACGACGACGCATCCTTGGCGTTGTGACCCACCCAGCCGGAACCGCGCCCGTCCTCGGTGCGCACCGTGCAGGTGTAGTTGAAGTTGGTGGATTTCTGGTAACCGAAATTGCCCTTGCTGTTGGCAAACGCCACAAAGCTTTGGCCATCTTCAAGGAAACCTGCGGCGACCAGTTTTCCCTCCTTGCATGGCGCGATCGAATCGGCTGCCACTTTTGCGCGGAATTCCGGAGTGATGGCAGCCGTGGATTCACTGAAGGTCGCACTGGGCTTGTAGGTCTGCTTTTCGATGGCCGGCATGAACTCCGGATTTTCCGGAGCCAGCTTTGCCAAATCCTCGGCCCGACGAACCACTTTTTCCAGCGAAGCGTCGTCGAACTCGTTGATGGTGGCGGTACCCACGCGCTTGCCGAATGCCACCTGCACCACCAGGTTGGTATCGCTGACGATGCCGCTGGTGGACACCGCATTGCGCGCAAAGCGCACGTTGCCGTCAATCGAACCACCGAGCTGTGCCGTGCACTCATCCGCCCTGGACAGCTTGATGACCTTGTCGAGGATCGCCTTGGCGTCCTGTTCCGTGTAAATGCTCATCGTTAAGTCTCCTGTCCTCAGCCGAGGCTGCGTGCGGTGTTGATGACATTGATGCCGTCGAAACGGGCGGTGCTGGATCCGTGCGACACGGCGGATGACTGGCTGGGCTGGCCCTTGCCGTCAAAGAACGAACCGCCGAGTCGATAGTCGGACTGGTCGCAGACCGCGGAGCAGGCATTCCAGAACTCCGGCGTACGGATCTGATAGGCCACGTCCTCGATCATGTGGGTGACCTTGCCGTTCTTGATTTCGTAAAAGAGCTGGCCGCCAAACTGCGCGTTGTAGCGTTGCTGATCGATGGAGAACGAGCCGTCGCCAATGATGTAGATGCCGTTCTCGACATTCTTGATCATCTCGGCCGGCGACAACTTGTCCTTGCCGGAGGCAAGCGAGACATTGGCCATGCGCTGGAACTGCACGCTCGACCACGAGTCCGCGTAGCAGCAACCCTGCGAATGCTCGAGTCCGAGAATGTGGGCCTGGTCGCGGATGGCCTGGTAGTTGACCAGGATGCCGTCCTTGACCAGATCCCAACGCTGGGTCTTCACGCCTTCGTCGTCGTAACCGACCCCACCCAGCGAATGCGGCTGCACCTTGTCGGCAAAGAGTGTCACCTTGTCGCTGCCATAGCGGAAATCCTTCGACTTCCACTTGTCCAGCGTGGCAAAGCTGGTGCCTGCGAAGTTGGCCTCGTAACCCAGCACGCGGTCGAGTTCGAGCGGATGCCCGACCGACTCGTGGATGGTCAACCACAGATGACTGGGGTCAAGCACAAGATCGTACTTGCCCGGCTTCACCGAAGGCGCCTTCAGCTTCTCGCGCGCCTGGGTTGCCGCCGCCGTGGCGTCTTCCAGCATGTCGTAGGAATTTCCGTACGCATAACCACCGGCCGGCAACAGGACCTTGTCTTCCTTCTTCCCGTCCAGGTACTCGTAGCCCATGCCCATCGGGGCCGACAGGCCGTCGCGACTGCGGAACTTGCCACTGGCCTTGTCGATGGCCGTCACCGACATCGGTGCCCAGATGCGGTGGATGTCCTGGTCGATGTAGGAACCGTCGGTCGAGGCAAAGTACTTCTGCTCGTTGACCAGGAACAACATCGAATTGCAGAAATCCGCGCCAGCCTTCAATGCCGCCGCATTGACGCCGAGCAGCAGCTCGACCTTGTCCTTGATCGGAACTTCCATGGAGTTCTTGACGATGGGCGTGGCCCACGACACCTCACCCACGCCCGGTGTGGGTGCCAATTGCACGGGCTGGCCATTGACCTTCGAGTTTGCCTTGGCAATCTGCACGGCCTGGCGTGCGGCATCGGCCACGGAATCGACGGAGAGATTGCTGCTCGCCGCAAAGCCCCAGGTGCCATCGGCAATCACGCGAATGCCGACGCCGGTGGATTCGGTATTGACGATGTTCTGCACCTTGTCTTCGCGGGTGATCACGAACTGGCGCAGGTAGCGACCGATGCGCACATCGCAATAGCTCGCCCCCGCTGCCTTGGCTGCCGCCAGCGCGGTATCCGCCAGACGCTTCTTGAGCGCCACGTCGAGCTTGGTCACAAGCTCCTCCGCGGCAATCAGCCGGCCATAGGCCGGAATCATCATCGCGCCAAGGCCAAGACTCGTGGCCTTGATGAAATCTCGTCGTTGCATGGCTTCCTCCGCCTCGCGTTCGTGATCGGCAGGGAGACCCCGCCCGTTTCAATTGCTTGTTCCCGGTATTGCCGGCTATCGATCTACAACCACTCAAGCATGCCGGTGCCTGCAAGCGCCGTCATGTGACAAAGGGCACGGTCATCCCAGACTGCGAGCCGTGTTGATCACGTTGATGCCGTCGAAGCGCGCGGTGCTTGCTCCATGCGAAACCGCCGACACCTGGCTGGGCTGGCCCTTGCCGTCGAAGAAAGTGCCGCCAATGCGGTAGTCATCCTTGTCGCACACGGCCGAGCAGGCATTCCAGAATTCCGGCGTGCGGATCTGATAGGCGACATCCTCGATCATGCGGGTGATCCTGCCGTCCTTGATCTCATAGAACAGTTGGCCACCGAATTGCGCGTTGTAGCGCTGCTGGTCTATCGAGTACGAACCACGACCGATGATGTAGATGCCATTCTCGACATTCTTGACCATGTCGACGGGCGAGAGCTTCTGCTTGCCGGCCGACAGCGAGACGTTGGGCATGCGCTGGAACTGCACGCTGGACCAGGAATCGGCATAGCAACAGCCTTGCGAATGCTCCAGGCCAAGGATGTGGGCCTGGTCGCGAATCGCCTGGTAGTTGACCAGGATGCCGTCCTTGATCAGATCCCAACGCTGCGCCTTCACGCCTTCGTCGTCGTATCCGACAGCGCCGAGCGAGTGCGCCTGCAAGCGGTCGGCCACGATGGTCACCTGGTCGCTGCCGTAGCGGAAATCCTTGCTCTTCCATTTGTCCAGGGTGGCGAAGCTGGTGCCCGCGTAATTCGCCTCGTAGCCCAACACGCGATCCAGTTCGAGCGGATGGCCCACGGTTTCGTGGATGGTCAGCAACAGATGGGTCGGATCCAGCACCAGATCGTATTTGCCCGGCTTGACTGAAGGCGCCTTGAGTTTCTCGCGCGCATGCCTGGCCGCGGCAACCGCATCCTCGAGCATGTCGTAGGAATTCCGGTAGCCAACCCCGCCGTTGGGCAATGCGATCTTGTCCCCGCTGCGCCCATCGAGGTACTCGTAACCCATGCCCATGGGCGCGCCGAGCTCTCCCCTGCGTCGGAACTTGCCACTGGCCTTGTCCACTGCCGTTACCTCGAACGGTGCCCAGATGCGGTGGATGTCCTGGTCGATGTACGAGCCATCGGTCGAGGCAAAGTACTTCTGCTCGTTGATCTGGAACAGGCGCGAACGAATGAAATCGGCACCGGCTTCCATTGCCGCCGCATTGACCGCAAGCAGGTGGTCGAGTTTTTCCTTGATTGGCATGGCCATCGCGTTCTTGACGATAGGCGTTGCCCAGGCAACTTCGCCCACACCTTCAACCGGGGCCAATCGCACGGGCTCGCTGGTGAGTTTCGAATTGGCCCTGGCAATCTGCACGGCCTGACGTGCTGCATCGGCGACCGCATCCGCATCAAGTCGGCTGCTTGCCGCAAAACCCCAGGTGCCATTGGCGATGACGCGAATGCCGATGCCGGTGGATTCGGAATTGACGACGTCCTCGACCTGGGTTTCGCGGGTCGAGAGGAATTGGCGCAGGTAGCGACCGATGCGCACATCACAATAGCTCGCACCGGCGGCCTTGGCTGCGGTCAGCGCGGTATCCGCCAGTCGCTTCTTGACGGCGACATCGAGCTTCACGACCAATTCTTCCGCCGCCACCAGACGACTGTAGGCGGGCATCATCAGCGCACCAAGGCCCATGCCGGTTGCCTTGATGAAATGACGTCGCTGCATGGTTCACCCCCTGCCTTGAATGTTCGCTGTGCGGGATTTGTGTTTCGATTCGGCGGCGTACGCGAGGTAGAACCCGGATTGCGCCAAGTTGGCGAGAATGCGGCTGTTGCCTCAACAGGTCATGTGACAAAGGGCATGGTGCGCCCGATCGCTCAGGAACTGCACGACAGCATGGAGCAACCTGCACGCTGCCTGGCCCAGTCCGGACGACGCGCACAGTACGATTCCATGCCCGGCTGCTCGTCGTAGGGACGGCGCATGACTTCAAGCAGTCGATGGATCTCCGATTCATCACCGGCCTGGGCCTGGTCGATTGCCATCTGCGCCAGCCAATTGCGCAGCACGAATTTGGGATTGACGGCGCGCATGGCCTGGCACCGCGCGGCATCGGAGCGCTCGTCCTCGGCTAGGCGTTGTCGGTAGCGCATCAGCCATGCCTCCAGCTCGCCCTGCATGCGCCCACGTTTTGCCTCGTCGTAGAAGGCGTCGGAGAAAGCCTCCGCAGCCAGATCGCCAGCCGCAACATCCGAAAGCCGGCGGAAGAACATGGTCATGTCGATTTCCGCCGATGTCATCAGCAGGTGCAGCCACTGCATCAAATCGACGTCTTCGTCTCGGCACTCCAGCAAGCCGAGTTTGCCGGCGATGTCGCGACGCTCGCATGCCGAGTAACGCTCCGCATGGCGACGCAAGCCTTCCTGAAGCGGTTCGATTTCCCCGAACAGCGGCGCCAGGGCCTGGGCGAGACAGGCCAGGTTCCAGTGCGCGATGCGCGGCTGCTGGCCGAATCGATAGCGCCGGTGCTGGCGATCCGTCGTGTTCGGCGTCCAGTCGGGATCGAAGTTGTCGAGCCAGCCGTAGGGGCCGTAGTCGATGGTCAAGCCGAGGATGGACATGTTGTCCGTGTTCAACACCCCGTGCACGAAACCGACCCGCATCCAGTGCGCGACCAGCTCCGCGGTTTGCCCGCAGACCGCGGCAAACCAGTCCGCACGTTTCTGCTGCGCTGTACCGACAAGCCGTGGAAAGTCGCGACGGATGGTGAAATCGACCAGGGTTTCAAGCAGGCCGATGTCACCCCGCGCCGCTGGCAGCTCGAAATGGCCAAAGCGGGTGAACGAGGGTGCGACCCGGCACAGCACTGCTCCCGGTTCCGGTTTGGGGTTCCCGTCGTAGAACATGTCGCGTTCAACCGATTCGCCGGTTGCGACAAGACACAGCGCACGCGTGGTCGGCACGCCCAGGTGATGCATGGCCTCGCTGCACAGGAACTCGCGGATCGAGGAGCGCATCACGGCGCGGCCATCGGCAAAACGGGAATACGGGGTGATCCCGGCCCCCTTGAGTTGCAGTTCCAGGCGCCTTCCCGAGTCATTGACCACTTCGCCCAGCGAGATCGCGCGGCCATCACCCAGTTGGCTGGCCCAGTTGCCGAACTGGTGTCCACCGTAGTTGGTGGCCATCGGCTGCATGCCGGGCATCAGGGCATTTCCGGCGAAAACATCGGCAAAATGACGCGAACGAACGCCATCTTCTCCAAAACCAAGAATCTCAGCGACTTCCGCGGAATGCGCCACGAGGCGCGGCTCGGCAACTGGAGTCGGCTTGACCATGGAATGCAGGGCCCGTTGGACTTGGCGCGGATATACGGCCATTTCCGGATCAGTCGGCAGCTCGCGCACCCAAGCATTGTCAAAGCACAGATCGGGAAGCGGCGCGCCAGTCTTCATGCCAACCAGTATTCCAGGACGCAGTGCCCGGCATCCTGCACCTTTGCAAGTATTTCGCAAGGCCGCTATACTCGCGTGCTTTGCTCAAGCCCGTTTGTCCCGAGGTTTCCCCCATGAAAGTGCTTTCTTCCCTCAAGTCGGCCAAGTCCCGTCACCGCGATTGCAAGATCGTGCGTCGCCGCGGCAAGGTTTTCGTGATCTGCAAGAGCAACCCGCGTTTCAAGGCTCGCCAGCGCTGAGCCGGGGGTTTCGCAGATGACGCCAGGAGGCCGCGCAAGCGGCCTTTTGCGTTTCTGCAATCCAGCCCAGTCGTCGATTGTCCGCTTTGGGCCGCAGCGCATGGACGTTGCGCACGGCTTCTGATAAAACGGCGCCTTGAGACAATTCAGCCATTGAGATCAGGAGGTTCGGCGATGAACTTGAAGTTTGTTCTCGGAAGCGGTCTGCTCCTCTGCGGCCTCATCGGGCTGGCCGGCACGGCCCAGGCCGAAACGGTGACGCTGGACAAGACCACGGTCCGCGCGATTGCCGCCCCCGAACGCGGCCTCAGCATGAACCAGGTCGAAAAGCGCTTTGGCGCACCCCAGGCCAAACTGCCACCGGCCGGCGGCGATGCCCCCAAGCACCCGGTGATCAACCGCTGGCAGTACAACGGATTCACCGTTTACTTCGAGGGCAACACGGTCATCCATAGCGTGCGCGACGGCGCCTGATTGCCGAAACGATGATCGATCCGACCATGCGCCTGCCCGCGGAGTGGGAGCCGCAGGCAGCGATCCTGCTTGCCTGGCCACACGCCGAAACCGATTGGGCTGACCGCCTGCAACAGGTGGAGGCGACCTACACCGCCCTGGTTGCCGCGATCACCCGCTTCCAGAGCGCCATCGTGCTGGTGGCCAACGAATCCGTGCGCGAGCGTGCCGAGCAGTGCCTGGCTGCTCATCACCTGCCGACTTCGCGCCTGCGTTTCATTGAAATTGCCTACGATGACACCTGGTTGCGCGACTCCGGTCCGATCACCTTGCTTGGCGAAGATGGTTTCGTCCTCAACGATTTTCGCTTCAACGGATGGGGTGGGAAATTCGAGGCCAGCCAGGATGACCGCATCATTGCCGGGCTGATCGAGCGCGGCATGTTCCGCCAGGCGCGGCACCAGCACATCGACTGGGCGCTCGAAGGCGGTGCCATCGACTCCGATGGCCGCGGCAGCATCCTCACCACCTGGAACTGCCTGCACCTTCGCCATCCCACTCTGGCGCGCGAACAAGTTGAAGAAACGCTGCTCAATACACTATGCGCGAGCCGCGTGCTCATGCTCGATCACGGCTACCTCGAAGGCGACGATACCGATGCCCACATCGATACCCTGGCGCGCTTCGCACCGGCCGACGCCATCGTCTTCCAGGCTTGTTCGGACACCGCGGACAGCCACTACCCTGAACTTGCGCGCATGCGCGAGGAACTGCAATTCCTGCGTACCACCAGCGGCAAACCGTACACGCTCCACGCCCTGCCCTGGGCGCAGCCAATCATCGACGAGGGACGCCGCCTGGCGGCTTCCTATGCCAACTACCTCGTCGTCAACGGCGCGGTTCTGGTGCCGGCATATGGCGATGCCGGCGACAACGAGGCCGCCGACCGCATCGGCGCGGCGCACCCGGGCCGCGAGATCGTGCAGATCCCCTGCCGACCGCTGATCTGGCAGAACGGCAGTCTGCATTGCATCACCATGCAACTTCCGCTCGGCGTACTTGCCGAGTCGCCTGCCGACTGACCCTCGGCGCAGTCTGTGTGCCGTCCCGGCGTATGATCGAAACGCCTTTCAATCGACCTCACCGCCATGCCCTTCATCCTGATATTTCTGCTCGCGATGATGTCGGCACCCGCATGGGCGCAGGACCGGCAAGCTGACGCAAAGCAGACGCAGGATGCCGCAGCGCGCCCCACATTCCAGTCCATTGATGGCAGCCGTCCGTTTCCCCTGGAAATCATCACCGAGTTGATTTTCGACAAGGCGGGCTTCCTCTGGATCGGCACCCGCGAGGGTTTGCTGCTCAACGATGGCCAGCGCTTTCGCCGATTCCAGCACGAAGCGCAAAACCCGGATTCGATTTCAAGCAACGGCATCCGCGGCATCTTCGAAGACAGTCGTGGCCGCCTGTGGATCAACACCATCAGCGGAGGTTTGAACCAACTGGATCGCGCCACCTGGAAGTTCCGCAGCTGGCGACATCAGCACAATGATCCTGAAAGCCTGATCCATGACGGCGTCTTCACCCTTGCCGAAGCGCGGGATGGCCGCCTGTGGGTGGGCACCCAGGCCGGCCTCGATCTGTTCGATCCGGACAGCGGGCATTTCGCCCGCACGGTTCTGGCAACCGGCGGTGAATTCGTCATTGCCCTGCACCTGGATCGCCATGATCGACTTTGGGCAGCCACGCTCGGCCAGGGTCTGTTTCGCGAACGCGACGATCACAGCGGCTTTGATTCCATCCCGTTTGCCGATCCACCGGCCCAGCTGGATGTGTTCTCCATTGCAGAGGATGCCGCCGGTGACATCTGGGCCGGAGCACGCTTCGGGCTGTACCGCGTTGATCAGGCAACGCAGCGCCTGGTTGACGCCACTCCGAACCCGCATGCGAGCGAACGCATCAACAACATCACGGCCCTGTTGCCGGATACCGATGGCAGCCTCTGGCTTGGAACCTTCGGCATGGGCCTGTTCCATAAGCCCGCGAACAGCCAGACCGTTCAGGAAATTGCGCTCGCTGCGCAGGCCTCGGGGGCAAAAAACATCGACTCCGGTGCGCTGGCCTTCGCGCCCGATGGAACCCTGTTTGTTGGCACCTTCGGCGCGGGCTTGCTTCGCGCCAGCCCGCAGCTTGCCGGCCTTCAGGTGTGGTCGGAAAGAAGCGAAGCGCATCCCGGCCTTGCCAATGCGGATGTCTACATCCTGCGCAATGCCTCTGGATTCGCCGACGCGGACAATCTGCTGGTCGGCAGCTTTGGTGGCGGCATCGACCTGATCGATCCTGCGCAAGGCACGATCGAACACATGACCCTGCCCGGTGACGATGCCTTCAATCTGCGACTGGGCGGCATTACCGATCTTCTGGTCGCCCAGGGTGGCGTGCTGTGGGCAACAACCAATGAAGGCGTGTATCGCTGGGATCGCGCGCGTGCTGAATTCCATTACTTTGCGCCGGAGCAGGCCAACGCGGGAAATCCGATACCCGAATACAGTTTTGCCTTGCTTGAGGATCAGCAGAATCGCATCTGGGTCGGCAGCGCCGGTGGCGGACTCTTTCTTTATCACGATGAAGACAACTCATTCCGCAACTTCATGCCGACCCGCGGCGAGCAGGGATCTTTGCCCAATGATTTCGTCACCGTGCTGCTCGAGGATCGCCGCAATCGCCTGTGGGTCGGCACGCGCTCGGGCGGTATTGGCGTGTGCACCTACGCGAACCATCTTCAATGCCAATCGATTGCCACCGGCCTCGGCAAGACGCAAGTCAGCCACGATCACATCACTTCCCTGCTCGAAGCCGGGGATGGATCGATCTGGGCCGGCACCCATGGCGGCGGACTCAATCAATTGCACCTGGATGCCAACGGAGCCGTGCAGTCAGTCGACCACTGGACGCGCAACAACGGCCTCGTCGACGACAACGTGATGGCCATGGTGCACGCGCCGGATGGAGCCTTATGGTTTTCAACACACGGCGGCCTGTCGCGGCTTGATGCAAAAACCGGCGCACTCACCAACCTGACCCCGGCCGATGGCTTGCCCACAGCCATCTTCAATCCCAAGGCCGCAATACGCATCGGTGACCGCCTTTACTTCGGTTCCGCCAAGGGCGTGGTTGCCATCGATCCACGCGGGCCGCTTCCGCATCGCCCGGCGCCCGCCACCGTGATCACGGCGATCTCCGGACTGGATGCGTCGCAGTCTCCGACCCGGCCTGCATGGCAACTGGATTCCTTGCGCGTTTCCTGGCGCAGCCCGCTCGCGTTTGATCTGGCCGTGCTGGGCTACGGCGGCGGCCAGCCACGCTTCCAGTACCGACTGAACTCCACTGACGAATGGACGGATCTTGGCGATCACGGCCAGCTCACCTTGCATGCGCTCGAGCCCGGAAATTACCGGCTCGAGGTACGCGGGCGACTCGGTGGCAAGGACTGGACGCTGGCCAAGCCACTCGTCCTGGAAGTGGTGCCACCGTGGTGGCGCAGGAATTCCGTGCAGCTCGGCGCGGCCTTGCTGTTGCTTGCTTCCCTGATCGGAGTCTTCTGGTGGCGGATGCGTGAATTGGAATCGCGTCATTCCGAACTGAAGCATCTGCATGGCCTGCGTGAACAGGCGCTTGCAGAAGCAAAGGCCAGCAGCCAGCGCCTGGGCGATGCCTTCGCCCTGCTGCGGCGCATGACCATGCGTCTTGAAGCCGCCAAGGAAAGGGAACGCACCCATCTCGCACGCGAACTGCACGATGAATTTGGCCAGGCGCTCACCACAGCCAAGATCAATCTCGGTCTCGCCCTGCAGCAATCACCCTCCGAATCCAGTCTCGCGCGCACGCGCGACGCCATTGCAGTCATCGACCAGCTCATTGCACAGGTACGCGCGTTGTCGCTGGACCTGCGACCGCCACTGCTTGACGAAATGGGCTTGCTCCCCGCACTCGAAGGTCACCTGCGTGGCGTGGCCGCCCGCGGCGGATTGCAGTTGAAGCTGACCTTCGATCCGGCCTTGGCAGGTGCCGCGGGCGCCAATGACATCACGATCTTCCGCATTGTCCAGGAAGCGGTAACCAACGTGGTGCGCCATGCGCAGGCGAAAAATCTCGAAGTCGAAATCGCGGCGGAAGCGGACGGCATTGCGGTTCGCGTACGCGACGACGGGCGCGGATTCGACGCTGCCGCCACCCTGGCCAGCAGCGGTTCGGGCCTGGGGCTGTTCGGCATGCGCGAACGCGTACACGATCTCGGCGGCCAGTGGAGCGTGGAGTCCAGGCCCGGCTGCGGTACGCTGGTCACCGCGTTCATCCCTGCCAGCGAATCCGTGGAAGCATGACATGGCCATTCGCGTGATCCTTGCCGATGACCACCAGCTCGTACGCGCGGGCTTGCGCGCCCTGCTGCACTCGTTTGCCGATGTCGAAGTGCTGGCCGAATGCAGCGACGGTCACCAGGCACTTGCGCAGGTCACGCAACTCAAGCCAGACATTCTCATGCTCGACATCAGCATGCCGGGCATGAACGGACTCGAAGTCGCTCGCCGCATTCCCGCCATCAGCCCGTCGACACGCATCCTGGTGTTGTCCATGCACGTGGGGCCGGAATATGTGGCCCAGGCGATGCGTGCAGGCATTGCCGGGTACCTGATCAAGGATGCTGCCGTTGACGAGTTGCGCAACGCGCTGGATACGCTGGCAATGGGTCGAACCTATCTCAGCCCGGTGATTTCCGAAACCATGCTGCATGGATTCCTGCGGACTGGAAAATCACCCGCCGAGGCCGGGGCCGAACTCGACAAGCTGACCGCGCGCCAGCGGGAAATTCTGCAACTCATCGCCGAAGGCCACGGCACCCGCGACATTGCGACGCGCCTCGGCCTCAGCGTAAAGACCGTGGAAAGCCATCGCAGCCAGATCATGGACCGCCTCGATATCCATGACGTGCCCAGTCTGGTGCGCTTTGCGGTGCGCACGGGACTGGTCTCCAACGACTGAACACCATTTCCATACCTGGGCGCACTCAGGGAATCCCCTAGTCCGCCACCGGGGATTTCCCAATGGTGCGCACCCTGATCGGGTTCTAACGTGCGGCGGCCTCCCTGCGCGGGTGGCCCTTCGTCAGCAATCCTGTGGGGACCTCCATGAATGTTTCGAAAGTGTGCACGCGGCTGTCGGTGACAGCGGCACTTGCACTTGCTGTGGTGTTTGGCGCCACGGCCAGTGCGCAAGAAAGATCGGCAAGGCAAAACCTCGTTCAACTGATTTCAAGCTCGCAAAGCATCGTGGCCGGTACGGTCACCACGGTCAGCGACGGCATCGACGGCAACGGCCTGCCCTACACGGAAGTCACCCTGATGGTTGGTGCCAGCCCCAAGGGCAGCATCAAGCAAGGTGCCTACACCTTCCGCCAGTTCGGCCTGCTCAAGCCGCGCACGCTGCCCAACGGCAAGCGCATGCTGATGGTGACGCCGGAGCAGTTCCCACAATGGCGTGAAGATGAATACGTGGTGGCCTTCCTCTATCACCCGGCATCCAAGACCGGATTGCAGACTACCGCAGGCCTGGCCCAGGGCAAGCTGGTCAAGGTCAACGACAAGTTGGTCAATGCCTACGGCAACGTCGGCCTGTTCGACAACATCTCCGCAGACGCGGGCGTGCTCTCGAGCGACGAACGCGCGCTGCTGGACTCCAAGGGACCGGTCAAGACCGACACCCTGCTTGGCCTGATCCACCACATCGTTTCGGACAAGCTCGTTGAGCGGGGAGCCATTCGATGAATATCAATCTCAAGCTTTCCGCATTGATCGGGCTCGCCCTGGCGGGCACCTCAGCCCAGGCTTCCGGCCCGCTGATCATCAGCGACGAAACCGGCGTCCTCGCGCCCGTGGTCTGGGTCACGAGCAACGGACCCATCCCCGTCTACACCGATGGTGGCGGCGCATTCACCTATGACTTCGATGGCATCACCCCGTTCATCACCCTTGAGCGCGCCAATGCCATCACTGCCGAATCCTTCCTGCAGTGGAGCCAGGTGCCGACCTCGACTTTCGAGGCCACCATCCAGGGCACGATTGCCGAGCAAACCGGCGTGGCCGATGTCACCAGCGCCAATGTCGATCAGTTCATCGGCGTCGAGAACGGGCCGGGTTGCTGGGTCCTCTGCGA
>SHNG01000038.1 GCA_004295005.1 Gammaproteobacteria bacterium | reverse complement strand
ACATGCGCTTTGCCGACAAGGCCTGGTCTGCCTATGTGCTGGCGCGCGTCAAGCGTGCCCCGCTCGGCACCCTGCGTGCCCTGTTCGATGATGAGCGTGAAAAGTCCCTCACCGCACTGCCGCTGGTTCACCTCGGCATCGCACTCAAGCTGATGGGTGATGAACCACGTGCCGTCAAAGCCATTGAGGAAGCCTTTGCCAAGGACGTGAAACGCCCGCGCTGGCTGGGTGACTACGGCTCGGACCTGCGCGACACCGCACTGATGGTTTCCCTGGTGCAGCGCTTCGGCATGTCCAAGCCCGAATATGGCGCGCGCGTGTTTCAGTTGGCGCGTGATCTCAAGGTGGATCAGCGCGAAGCGGAACAGCGCGCCGCAACCTGGGGCGGAAGCAAGCGGCTCTATCTGAGCACCCAGGAACAGGTGGCCATCGGTCGGCTCGGCAAGAATCTGATCAATGACGGCGACGCCGTGGTATCCGGCACCCTCGCCATCGGCGCCACCTCCACGCCGGTGTCGCCGGATCGCATCTGGAGTCGCAACTTCGGTGCCGGCGAAGTCCGTTCCGGCGTACGCATGACGCCGCAGGGCACGCCGCCGCTGTACCTGTCCACAGACATCGCCGGCATCCCGACGCAAGCGCCCGCAGCCGATGACAGCATGGTGTCGGTGCAGCGCAGCTACTACACCCTGGATGGCAAGCCCTGGGTTGTCGGACCGCTGAAATCGGGCGATGCCTTGATTGTCGGCATCAAGCTGGAAGCGCGTGAAAGCATGCCCGATGCGCTGCTGGTCGAACTGCTGCCGGGCGGCCTTGAAATCGAGAACTTCAACCTGACCGATGCCAGGCAATGGGCCGATGTCGTCGTCGATGGCATCACCCTGAATGACCGCAGCAGCGCTGCACAAGTCGATCATGAGGAATTCCGCGATGATCGCTACGTGGCGGCACTCAAGCTCGACCAGGGTCAGCAGGCGCATGTCTTCTATCTGGTGCGTGCGGTATCCCCCGGCACGTACCGGGTGCCGCCGCCACAGATCGAGGACATGTATCGGCCGGAAGTTCGCGGCGTCGGTGCCAATCCGGTCAAGACTATCGAGGTGGTGCAGCCGTGATCGCGGGAGGGGATTGATACGGCGGAATGGATTCGCCCCTGAGGGGGCTCCTACAGGGAAGCCTTCCTGTAGATCGGGTTTCAACCCGACGCATTCCTGCATCGCGGTGCTTCGTGTCGGGCTGAGGCCCGACCTACATAAACGGCAGGTCGGTTCAAGCAGCAAGGCTGAGGAACCGACATCATCGCAACGTCGGCTCCAGCCTGCGGCCTTGAGCCGACCTACGGGTGTCTCATACAGGGAAGCCTTCCTGTAGGTCGGGTTTCAACCCGACGCATTCCTGCATCGCGGTGCTTCGTGTCGGGCTGAGGCTCGACCTACAAAAGGCGGTAGCGTGGCAACGGCTATTGGCGCACAGCCGGTCCCGCGGGTTACCCTCGCGCGCCTATGAACGCACCCCATCGCATGGAATTCACCCTGGAGCCGGATGACGGTGAGCGACTGTCCAATCTGGCCGGTCCACTGGATGAGCACATTCGCCAGATCGAAATGCGACTTGGCGTGGAGATCGCCAACCGCGGCAACGTGTTTCGCGTACTTGGCGAGGAACGCCCCGTGCAACTGGCCAGTCGTCTGTTGCACCGGCTCTACGCGCTGACCGAAGACAGCATGTTGTCCGCCGCGCAGATCAACCTGCACCTGCAGGAATCCGGTATCGAAGCCATCATCGACGATGAGGCATCGTCGGCTCAGGAAGTCACGGTCAAGGTCAAACGCGGCACCATTCGCGGGCGCGGTCCCAACCAGTCGCGCTACCTGCATGCGATCGCCACCCACGACATCAATTTCGGCATTGGCCCTGCCGGCACCGGCAAGACTTACCTCGCCGTTGCGATGGCCGTGGATGCGCTCAACGACAATCGTGCACAGCGTCTGATCCTGGTGCGCCCCGCCGTGGAAGCCGGCGAAAAGCTCGGCTTCCTGCCGGGTGACCTGACCCAGAAGGTCGATCCCTACCTGCGTCCGCTGTACGACGCCTTGTATGAAATGCTCGGCATCGAACGCGTGGGCAAACTGATCGAACGCAACGTGATCGAAATTGCCCCGCTCGCCTACATGCGTGGACGCACCTTGAACGATTCCTTCGTGATTCTCGACGAGGCGCAGAACACCACCATCGAGCAGATGAAGATGTTCCTCACGCGCATCGGATTCGGCTCCATTGCGGTGGTGACGGGCGACGTGACCCAGACCGACTTGCCCAGGCACGTCAAATCCGGGCTTCGCGATGCAACCGAAGTGCTGAGAGATGTCGATGGCATCAGCTTCACCTTTTTCAATTCGCGTGACGTGGTGCGCCATCCGCTGGTGCAGCGCATCGTGCGTGCGTATGAAGCGCGTGAAGATGCCCAGGAAAGCAGCAAAGGAGCCACGCCCTGATGAAGTGCAGCCCCCTGCTCTCCTCGTTCCTGTTCGTTGCCTGGCCGCTTGCAGGCAGCGCGCAGTCATTCAGTGGCCCGGAAAGCATCGAATTCCACGCTCGTCTCAATCGCACCCTGGTCAGCAACACCAGCGGCGGCAACATCCTGGCTCGCGCCAATGAGGGCAGCCTGAGCGTGTTCACCTCCGCACCAAACAATCCCTATGGCCTTGAGCTGATGGCAGGCACGCTGTTCGTGCTCGACTCCGGATTCATCCGAGGTTACGACATCGATTCGGCGGTCCAGGTCATGAACCTGCAGATGCCGGGCGCGGGCTTTCTCAATGGCATCTCCTCCAACGGCATCGACACCCTGTACGTCACCGATTTCAGCAACGACACCGTCACCACGGTGGATGTCAGCGACCTCGAGAACCCGACCGTCGCCACTCCCGTTTCCACCTCTCCATCAACGCCCAACGGCGTGGTGTTTGATCGTGCAAGCAATCGTCTGCTGATCGCCACCTGGGGCGGCAGCGCGAAGATCCTCAGCCTGGACCTGAGCCCGGGCGCAACACCGGCCGCCTTGATCAACACGACACTCGGCAACATCGACGGCATTGCGCTGGACTGCAACGGTGCCATCCACGTGGCGGCCTGGAGCAGTTGTGGAGCCAGCGGCGGTTGCCTGCGCCGCTTTGATCCTCCATTTGCCCTCAACTCGCCAGCGGAAATTGTTGCCAATGGCTTGTCCAGCCCGGCCGATATTGACTACGGCTGGGTCAGCGCCGACATCGCGGTTCCGCAATCCGGCAACAACACGGTCAGCTTCCATGCCACAGGCTGCGAATCGGCCCTGTTTGCCAGCGATTTCGAACGCTGAATCGCCAGCATGAAGCTTTTGCTCGGTCTTTCGCGCACACCCGGTCTCCGACCGCGAGGCATTCCGCAGCGCGCCAGTTTCCAGGCCTGGGCCGAAGCGGCACTTCGCGACGTGGGACATCGACGCAGCAGCGAACTGGCCATCCGCATCGTCGATGCCGATGAAGGCCGTCGACTGAATCGCGAATACCGCAAGCGCGACTACGCGACCAATGTGCTTTCCTTCCCCGCCGAACTGCCCGAAGGCGTTGATTTGCCGCTGTTGGGCGACCTCGTGATCTGCGCACCGGTGATCGCGCGCGAAGCACGCGAACAGGGCAAGCATTCGCGCGATCACTACGCACACATGACCATCCATGGTGTTTTGCATCTGCTCGGCTACGACCACATCAAGGCGCGGGATGCGGAAACCATGGAAGCCCTGGAACGGCGCATTCTCTCGACCTTGGGCATGGCTGATCCCTACCAACCCTGATCTCCAGACCGAGTCGAAGCCATGCGGGTCCAGCCTTCCTTTGCACGAATTTGGCCGGATTCTCGCCGTTTGACGACATTCCGCGCTAAAGTCAGCGTGCCTGCCCAAGGCCGCCCGCGCGTTCCCAGCGCGGGCGAACCTACGCTTCGAGAATGAGAACCTATGGCAACCAAGAAAGTCGCAAAGAAACCTGCCGCGAAGAAGGCCGCCAAGCCTGCCGCTTCCAAGTCCGTCAAGAGCATCCTGTCCAAATCCGAACTGGCCAGTCACCTGGCTGATGCCTCGGGTGTCGAGGCCAAATCGGTCAAGGCCGTACTCGCAGCCCTGGAGTCCACCGTGCTGAGCGCAATCAGCAAGAAAGGAGCTCAGGCGTTCGTGTTGCCCGGCCTGCTCAAGCTGACCGCCGTTTCGGTGCCGGCCAAGCCCAAGCGCTTCGGCAAGGATCCCTTCACTGGTGCCGAACGCTGGTTCCCGGCAAAGCCCGCTTCGACCAAGGTCAAGGTGCGCCCGCTGAAGAAGGTGAAGGACGCCGCTGCCTGAGTGAACCCCGCGCAGCGTGGCCTTTCAAGGGCCACGCTGCTGCCAGGGTTTGAGCTTTCCCGTTCCAGTAGAGAGCCAACAAGCAACTCGCAAGCGGCCAACAAGGGCAACTCACCCTTTCTCTACCGTGCTTTTGCGCTCCGCCTTCCAACGTTCGTAGGCCGCCTTCATCGCAACAAAACGCGGTTCCTCGCGCAGGGAATCCAGCCCGGGCAAGATGGAAATGCTTGCGTAGCCAAACGGTCCGACCATTTGCATCACGGCATCAAGATGATGGAGGGCGCGTGCGGAATCACCAGCGCGTGCAAACGCAATCGCCAGCGCAAGGCGGCGCGAAGCATCTGCCCAGGCATCCTTGGGCGCGTTCTCGAAGTAGTCCTTTTCGGCCGCGCGCACACCGGCAAGGTCACCCATCAAGCCAGGCAACTGGCAGGGAAAGTAGAAATAGCCGCCGCTGGATGACCAACCGCCCGGATACGGGTTTTCGAGCTTGTCCAACCGCGCCTTGATTTCGGCAAGGCGCTGATTGCCTTCCTTCACCTTTCCCATCACAAGCAGGCCCTCGGCTTCGGCCAGCGCATAGGTTTCAGGATAGTCGGGAACCTGGCGCAAGCGCTCCGGCCAGAGCTCGCTGGAAAGTGCGCGCTGGATGCGCTGCGGATCGCGACTGGCGATGGCAATCTGGAACGGCAGCGAGGCGTAGAACTCGTTGGGGCCGTTCACCGCTGCCCAGGCTGCCTCCACCTTGCCACGCATCAATTCGCTTTCGGCACTGAACATGTTGGCGTCCTGGCCAAGCTCTGCGAGTCGCGCGTAAAGTGGCGCGGCCTCCTCATCAAGACCCAGGCTGAGCATGGTGTTGGACAGTTCCAGCATGATGTCGGTGTTGAGCGGGTCCAGGTCCAGTGAGTGACGCAGCGCCTTGATCGAGTCGTTGAAGCGCCCATCCCGACGCGCAACCAGTCCACGCGCATACCAGGCCTCGGCGAGTTCGGGCGAGCGCCCGATGATGCTTGCCAGGGTCGCTTCAGCTCTGCCGTAGTCGCGACTGCCCCAGTAATAGACATAGGCCTGGGCCAACCAGGTTTCGATGGCTTCAGGAGCAAGCCGGCGCGCCTGCTCCATGGAGACAATTGCAGCATCCCTGGAAGACGAATCGCCGTAGCCATACCAGTAGCTGGTCAACTGGGCGCGCGCCTTGCGCGACCAGGCATCGGCGAATTGCGGATCCAGCGCGAGCGCACGGTCGAACTGCTGTATCGCATCACGTATCCGCTCCGGCGTCGCCCGGTCCAGCGCCGCAAGCAGTTTGCCTTGCAGGAATGCTTCGTAGGCTTGCAGGTTGTGGGTTGATCCGCTCGCCAGCGTGCTCGCCTCGGCCGAGCTCAGTACCAGCTTCATGGCACTGGCGATGGCTCTGGCGATGTCCGCCTGGATCTCGAACAGGGTTTCGGTATTGAGCGCGCGATCGTAGATTTCCGCCCACAGGTGCACATCGGTGCTGCCATCGATCAACTGCACGTTGACGCGTACCTGGTCGCCAGAGCGTTGCACGGCACCTTCAAGCACAACAGCGGCACCCAGTTCCTGCGCAATTTCAGGAATCGAGAGCTTGCTGTCTACGTAATGCATCATCGACGTACGCGAGATCACCTTGAAGCCGGCAATTTTCGACAACTGGGTAAGCAGGTCGTCGTGGATGCCTTCGACAAAATACTCATCCCCGCTGCTTGCACTGCGATTGCGGAAGGGCAACACGGCAATCAGATCCCTGGACGAGGACGTGGCCACTTTCGCGGCATCCGATTTCGTCGCCCCGCCAAACTGCGGCGCAAGAAAAAACTTGTCTACCGCGAAATACACCAGCGCGACCAGCAGTACGATGATGATGGCGCGGTCCAGGCGCCGTGTCGCATGCGCCGATTCCTGCTGTACGTCGGCAGCGCCGCTGCCCCGACGCATACGCCGGTCGACGCCCGCGTACCCCGCCCTGCGCTCCGCCACCGCATCTTCGCGACGCAATCCCTGCGGAGTCAGTTCGAAAATCCACGAGATCACCAGGGTCGGAATGAACCCGATCGCCAGCAGGATCACCACCGCTCGTGCCATCCAGTCCGGCGCACCAAAGATCGGCAGCACGGTGCCGGCAACCTGAGTGGCCAGCCAGGCACCAACCAGGTACAAACCGGCCATGCGGATGACGTTGCGACGCTTGAGTTCGGCGAGCAGGCTTGATCGCTTTGGGGCGGTGACGGATTCGACTTCTGCTTTCCTTGATTCGGTCATCGCCGGTACTCAACTTCTGTTGAAGTCAACCCATCCCGGCGCGCGTTGCCGGAAACTCGAGTGTGCAGCCGTACGCTACCATGCCTCCGCAACGCCGTCGCCGTGAAAACAAAAGCAGGTGCCGGTCCGTCAAGCGGACTGCTCCACCTGCCGGTCTGCCCGCACAAACAGGATGAGCACCGCGCCTGCCACGGCGAAACCCGCACCGATCGCGATGGCTACAGTCCAGCCGAAGGCCTGGGCGACGGCCGCCAGCAGCAGCGCATTGACGAAGCCCATCAGGTTCGCGCCGGTGTTCATAAAACCTCCCGCCGCACCGGCATGACGACCGCCGATCGCGGTGGCGGTTGCCCAGTAGGGGCCTTCGGTGGTCTGGTTGAAGAAGAAGCACAAGCCAAGCAAGGCAGCCGCCACTTCCGCCTTCGGGTGCAAGGCCACACCCAGCAACAAGGCTGCCGAGGCCAGCAGGCCGATGACGATCGGCCAGCGGCATCCCCAGCGCAATCCGAGTCGCCGGCATAGGCGGTCGCCAATCCAGCCGCCCAGCGCCGCTCCGATTCCTGCACCTATCCACTGCGCCGAAGTTAGGAAGCCGGCATCCTGCTCGCCGAAGCCGCGCACTTTCACCAGATAGTAGAAGCCCCAACTGAAAACCACGTAGAAAACGAAGTTCATGCAGGCGTAGCTCAGCGTCACCAGCAGCGCATCGCGGTTTTTCAGCACGCGCAGCCAAACCGGCTCGGCACCCGATCCGACCTCTACGGCCTCGTCGATCCCATCAGGAGCACGCCCACCCGAGATCATCGCCACTTCGGCGGTATTCGCCGACGGGTGTTGCGTTGGCCGGTCGCGTGCGTGCCACCACCACAGCGCAGCAATCGCCAGGGCGCATGGCGCGAGCATCACAAAGGCCAGACGCCAGCCATACGCTTCGATCAGCCACGGCAATGCCGACGCCGTGACTGCCAGACCAATGGTCAGGCCGCTGCTGGTCAATCCGTTGGGCAGCGCCCAGCCCGCTACCGGGAACCAGCGCTCGATGCTCGCGGCCACCACCGGAAACACCGGCGCATGCGCGACACCGACCAGGAATTGCACGCCAATCAGCGCGCCCAGCAGCACCGTCGTCGAGGCCATGCTGGGGGAGGGAATTGCAGCGGTGAGCGCGACCAGTACCGCCCACGCCACCACGATCAGCATCAGGGCCTTGCGTGGTCCGACCTGCCCGCCCCAAACGCCGCCGGGAAACTGAAACAAGGCATAACCGAGTGGAAACGCCGACATCACCCAGCCCCACTGGATTTCGCTGAGTTGCAAATCGGCCATCATCGCCGGTGCAGCGATGGAAAGATTGCCGCGCAACAAGTAGGACACAAAGCTGATCGCAACGAGCAGCCCAAGGATGCGCCAGCGTACGAAGGTCGGTCGTGCGGATGTGGCGGACATCGCCGGCGAATCGATCTGACTCATGCGCATTTCCTTTCACTGGCGGGATGAAGCGGCAGCGTCGAATCGGCTGCCGCGACATGGGCATCCTGAAGCGCCGTTGCGGGATGGCTGTCATCGACTACTCACAGCGATAGCTGCCATTTGCATCCTTGCGGCAGGAATCCGGCGGGCCGTACTTGTCCCAGAGTTCGGGCAAGTGAAAATCAGCCAGGAATTCGTTGAATTCAGGCAGTTTGCGGATCGGGCTGCCTTGAGGCGTCCAAAGCCAGTTCATGGCATCGACGTTATCGCCCATCTGGCGTTCGCGCAGCACGTGCAAGCCCAGCTTGGGCTCGTCAAGCCGGAACAGATAAAGCGGAGTCGACGGCAACGACCGTTTCTTTCCGAGCCTGATCAGGCTCTCCTGCAGCGATTGCACCGCTGCCTTGCGGGCGGCGGCGTCACCGTAGATTCCCTGATGCACGAGCAGCAGGTCTTCGCGCGACATGTTGAAATCCAGTCCGGAATTTCCGGTGGCAAACAGGCGTTCGGAGGCCGCGCGATCGCCGTGCAGCATGGCGACGTCCGCCAGCGCGCCCGCAGTGTTGAGCAGTCCCAGGTCATACGCCCGTTGCAGCATGGGTTCCGCACGCACGATGTCGCCGTCCTGAAGGTACAGCATGCCGCGCCAACGCAGGGCGTTCGGCAGCATCGGGTCCAGCGACAGGGCGTGGTCGATCTGTGCCGCACCCAGACGGCGATAGCCCGTTGAGATCAGGGTTAGCCCATACCAGAAACTGGCGTTGGCATCGTTTGGGTCAAGCCGCATCGCCTGCTCGAAGGCATCGCGGCCTGATACCTGTTGATCGCGGAACTTGCGCATTGATCCGCCGCGCGCGGCCCAGGCTTCTGCGGAACCGGGATCCAGCGCCAGTGCCTCGGTGGAGTAACGCATGACCTGCGCATTTGACTGCTGCGGATCGGCATCGGTATAGGACGGAAGCACCACATGCATCGATGCCAGGCGCGCGAATGCGCGGGCGAATTTTGCATCGAACTGAACCGCGCGCTGCAGGGCCGCGATGGCGTCGGGGAATCGGGTGCGGTCACGCCGGTTGAAGATGTCCGATGCCCGCAGATACAGGGCATAGGCATCCGGATTGTTCGTACCGACATCGACCAGCCGACTCTGTTGACCACCGCTCAAGGCCACCTTCAGCTCGTCGGTCACCCGGCGTGCGATATCTTCCTGCAACGCAAAGATGTCAGCGTCGTTGCCATCGAAGATTTCCGACCAGAGATGGAAGCCGTCGCTGACACGGATCAATTGCGCCGTGATGCGCAACCGTGCGCCCTGCTTGCGTACCGAACCTTCCAGCACATGTGCCACGCCCAGGGTCCGGCCAATTTCCGTCAGCGGCGCGTTGCGCCCCTTGAAGTAGAACGACGAGGTGCGCCCCGCCACCTTCAGCTCACGCACTTGCGCCAGTGCATTGAGAATCTCCTCGGACACGCCATCGGAAAAATACTCGTTGTCCTTGTCGGCACTCATGTTGGCGAAGGCCAGCACCGCGATGGACTTCGGATCGGTTTGCTGCCGATCGGAATCCTCAGGGATTGCCTTGCTGTCCGCGCCCGGGCCTGCCGGTGTGGTTACGGACACGCCCTTGACGCCCTGCCCTTGCGGAGCGAGCACGAACTTGTCGAACGCGAAGTAACCCAGCGCCACCAACAGCACCACGATGATGCCGCGATCAAGCCGGCGTGCAGTCTGTGGCGCAATGGACTCGGCGGCCGGCACGTCGCTGTCGCGCTTCAAGCCTACGGGCGTCAGCTCGAACACCCAGGCGAACACCACTGCCGCGAAGAACCCGATCACCAGCACGGCGACCACGGCCTTCATCACCCAACCCGGCGCCTCAAACACGGGCAATAGCGTGGCCGCCACCTGCGTTATCAGCCACGCCCCGACCAGGTACAGCCCGGCTATGCGGATCACGTTGCGGCGCTTGAGTTCGGCGAAAATCCTCATCGCCCGGCCACGCTGCAATCCAGATGATCTCCGTCAGCCTCATTATCCCGCCGGCAGCCATCGGGCCAGCCGCGTGTCTCCCACAGCTGGACCATGCCGATGTTCCGTGCGAACAGGTAAAAGCGCGGGTCTTCGCGCAGGGCGCGCATGGAGGGCATCCAGGCCATGCGCATCCAGAACAGGTCGCGACGTTGCATTTCAGACCGATCGTGCAGTTGTTCCATGATGTCGAACAATTCGTCCTGGCCGTGAAAAGCGACCAACAGGTACTCGATGGCGGCGCCAGAGGGTTGCTCACGCAGGATGGCCCGCGCAGCGGCGTCGCGGGGATCGCGCAGCAAGCTGCGAGTGGCGGCGAAGCGCTGTGCCGAGGCTGGCGAGTCCGCCGGACCTATGAACTCGTCCCAGATTTCGAGCGCACGTTCGCGGTCGCCGCGCGCGGCCAGGTCGTAGGCAATGACGAAGATCGCGGGGTTCCAGCCCAGGGCCTCGGCGCGACGCGCAGTGGCTTCGGCCTGTGGGTAGCGGCCGACCGACAAATAAGTTAGGGCGAGGTAGCCGTGGTTGATGCCGGACAAGGGATCCATGGCCACTGCCTGTTCGAGCACGGTGATGGCCTCGGCCACGTAACCTGCACGCAGCAGCAAAATGCCGCGCCACATCATCGGATTGGAGTCCTGCACGCTGCGCTTTGACGCCTGTTCCAGCAAGGCGAGCGAGCCGGCGAGGTCCCGGTGGATTTCCGATTCCACTCCGCGCACCGCCAGCACCATTGGATGCTCTGGCGCCAGCGTAGTGGCGCGCTGCAGCGCAGTGCGTTGCTCCTGCATGGCATGTTCGCCTGGTATTTCGTCACGGGTGTAGTAGCCGGGTGCCACCATCCAGGTGGCGGCGAGGTAGATCCAGGCTTCGGCAAAGTTCTCGTCGAGCTGGGCCGCGTTGGAGAGGTCCTTTATCGCCTCCAGCAATTCATCGCGGCGATGGAAACGAGCGCGGCCGCGCAGGAACGCCTGGTAAGCGTCGAGGTTATTGGTGGACGCGGTGACTGCGATTTGGCGCTTGCCGAGGATGCCCTCCAATTCGCCAGTGATCGCCTGGGCGATTTCCTCCTGCACCTTGAAGATGTCGGTCAGATCGCGGTCGTAAGTTTCCGACCACAGGTGCCCATCGCTGCCGGCGTGGATCAGCTGCGCGGTGATGCGCACGCGTTGGCCCTGCTTGCGCACCGAGCCTTCCAGCACGTGCTGCACGCCCAGTTGCCGCGCGATTTCCGGGATCGGCGTGTCCTTGCCCTTGAACGAGAAGGACGAGGTGCGCGAAGCAACCTTGAGGCCGTCCACCCGCGCGAGGACGTTCAGAAGCTCCTCGGAGATACCGTCGGCGAAGAATCCATTTTCGGTGTCAGTGCTCATATTCACGAAGGGCAGTACGGCGATGGAGGCCGCGCTGATCGGCGCAACATTTGCGGGAGTTGCGGAAGGAGGCAGTGGTAGCTGCGGCGACTGGATCGGCGACGAAGTGGCCAGATCCGGACCGGGGGAGAGCACGAACTTGTCGAACGCGAAGTAACCCAGCGCCACCAGCAATACCACGATGATGCCGCGATCAAGCCGCCGCGCGGTCTGAGGCGCTATGGATTCCGATGCAGGTACCTCGGCATCGCGTTTGATCCCATTCGGGGTGAGTTCGAACACCCACGCGAACACCACCGCTGCGAAGAATCCCAGCGCCAGCAGCACAACCAGCGCCTTCATCACCCAGACCGGCGCGCCGAACACCGGCAACAGCGTGGCCGCCACCTGCGTCATCAGCCACGCCCCGACCAGGTACAACCCGGCCATGCGGATGACATTGCGGCGGCGCAGCTCGGCGAGGAGGCTCATGAGAGTTCAGCGACGACCGTTTCCGTATCATCGACGAAGGCCACCAGCTCCTCTCGGTGTTTCAGCAACAGGATGGCGATATACCAACGCGGTCGATTGCCGCATTTGAGCCAGATGACTTTTGGCGGCGCGCCGTACAACGTGGCCAGTTCGTGGAAATCGGAATCCTGTGTCACCAGGACAAACCCGTGATCGCGCGCATGCCTCCACAACGCGTGATCGTCTACCGATTGCAACCCGAGGTGCCCGACGTGTGCGGAGCCGGGGAATGCCGCCTGGATCTCGGCGAGTATCCGGTAAGAGAGATTCTCGTCGAGGAGTAGTTTCATGCGCGAGATCAGCCGCCGATGGCGACAAGGCGGTGTTCGCGATCGGATGCGTAGGCAAGTGCCGCGCGGATGTCCTCGCGGGCAAGTTCCGGGAAGTCGGCTACGATTTCAGCCTCGGTCATGCCCTGCGCCAGCCAGCCCAGCACGTCATACACCGTGATGCGCAGGCCGCGGATGCAGGGCTTGCCGCCGCGCTTGCCGGGCTCGATGGTGATGCGTTGCAGGTTGTCGGCGTTCATGGCCGTACTTGATCCGGCGGCACGGGATGAGGCTTGGATCGTAACACGGGCCAGCGTTGGACTGGAGCGCGCAGCGCCAAGGGCGTGGCGCTCGCAGCACACGGCGGGAAAGCGCCTTTTCGCGGTGACCAACACAGCCTGGCCACGGGGATCGCGTTGCGGCGTTTGAGTTCGGCGAGGAGGCTCATGGTGCAGTCGGTACCGTCGCGCGCGGCAGCATTTCGTTGAGCGACACCGTGTAATTCTTGACCACGTTGAGCACCACGATCTGGTTGGCAACCCAGAAGCGCAATTCCGGCAGCAGCTTCGGATCACCCAGGTAGCCCTCAAGAACCGCTTGCGCCGCTTCCTCGGAGATCGGAGCCTCGCAATCGAGCAGATGCTGTTCGAGCGGGCTGGGCTGGCTCCAGCACTTCGCCCAGATGTAGTCGGCAACCACCGAAGGTGTCAGTCCACGCACGAGCTTGCGGTACTCGGGTTGCAGGTAGAACAGATAATCGGAAGCGGAGCCGGTTTCGAGGTAGTACTGCGATAGCGCATCACGCAGCACGTTGTCGCGGATCAATCCAAGCTCACCGCCACTGCGCATTTCCTGGTAAGTCGAATCCGAGGTGCGCCATTGCCAGAGCTGGCTGGCCTGGTAGAACGCCAGCACCGTTTTCCAGGCGGAACCCTCCACACGCTCTCCGGTCTCCGCATAGTGAATGGCTTGCTTGCCATAGTCGTTGACCCGCGCCCAGAAAACCTGACGACCGTGAATTGATTGCAGGTCCGAATCGAGGTTGCCGCGAATGCGCGCCAGATAAGCCTGTGCCTTGTGATCCTCGACGCGTTGTTCGTTCCAGTTCGCCACCTGGATACCTACGAACACGCCGAGCACGACGATCACGAAATCGATGAAGATGGCAGTCCATTCCTGATTCCTGAAATGCGCGATGACGCGACGAAGAATCATGCATGGCACCCGTGCTGGGAAGGAAAGCGCGAAGCCCCGGTTTCAGTGGCAATCCGTGACGGCGAATGTACAGGAGGCGCCCGCCATGGCGCCACGGGTATGGACCCTCGCCGCAAAGCGGAGTTTGCCCGCAACCGAGCAAGCTCGGCTCTACAACGGCATTACACGTCGTGGAGCACGCTTCGATTCCCCGCGACCTTGTAGAGCGGAGCTTGCTCCGCTTCCCGCGACCTTCTAGAGCGGAGCTTGCTCCGCTTCCCGCGACCTTCTAGAGCGGAGCTTGCTCCGCTTGGAACATGCCCGGTGATTGCAGCCGAGCAAGCTCGGCTCTACGGGAGAATCTGAATTTTCCTACGCATCCACGCGACGAAGAACCATTCGCCCCGCCTGATTTGCGTGCAATGTTGACGCCATGGCCAGCCCAAAACTCCAACGCGGCCGCGAATCGCGGCCCGGCGCGTGTTATGCAATCACAACGGTGATTCACAATCGTGTCGCCTTGTTCAATGATCCTGCGCTCGTTCGAGTTGTAGCCGACGAGATGAACAGTAGTTTGTCGGAAACCTGCACATGGGTCGTCATGCCGGAACACGTCCACTGGCTGCTATGCCTGCAATCGACGACCCTCTCGCGCTGCGTGCAGGTATTCAAATCCCGTACTGCGCGGGCCATCAATCTGGCACGCGGCACCACTGGAAAGGTATGGCAAGCCGGCTTTTATGATCACCAGGTGCGCAACGACGAGGATTTGCGGCTACAGGCACGGTTTATGGTTCCCAACCCGGTACGACGTGGACTGGTTGCGCGAATCGAAGAATATCCGCACTGGTGGTGTCCATGGATTTGCTCGACTGAAGACTTGATCGTTTGAATTGAGATGCAGAGATTCCCCCGCTTCCCGCTTGCGAAATCGAGCGCGCCCGCAGCCGAGCAAGCTCGGCTCTACAACGGCATCTGCATATCGTGGAGCACGCCACGATTCCACACGCCCTTGTAGAACGGAGCTTGCTCCGCTTGGAACATGCCGGGTGATTGCAGCCGAGCAAGCTCGGCTCTACAACGGCATTGCATATCGTGGGGCACGCCACGATTCCACACGACCTTGTAGAGCGGAGCTTGCTCCGCTTGGAACATGCCCGGTGATTGCAGCCGAGCAAGCTCGGCTCTACAACGGCACGAAAATCCAGCCGAGCAAGCTCGGCTCTACAACGGCACGAACATCCAGCCGAGCAAGCTCGGCTCTACTCGAAGCCGTTGGCAAAGATCGAGTCGGTGCTGGTGCACGACTGGATGCGCACATCGTCGAGGTAGAAGCCATCCGGTACGCGGCCGGTCGATGCGTCGGTGGCGACCCGGAAGCGGAATTGCACGGTTTCGCCAGCGTGATCGGCAAGGTCGATGATGGTGCGCGACCAGTCACGCGGGTCGCCGCACCAGGCCAGCTTGCCGCCGGCGGGATTGTCGAACGAAGTGCTGATGAAGCCGTCATAAGGCCCGACCAGCAGGCGTGACGGGGTCACCTGCTCCCAGTGCTCTCCTGCGTCCGTGGACAATTCCACAAAGGCGCCGTCATAACAGCCGCCGAGACGGTTCTCCAGGAACTGGTGGCTCCAGAACTCCAGGCTGAGCGGTTGCTGGCCCAACGGAAGCACGATGGCCGGGGACTCCAGGAACTGGTTGGAATCGTAGGCATGGTCCTGGGCACGATAGGCATGACCCGGCCCATGCGCGCGGTCGCTGGTCAGACTCCAACTGTCATGGTCGCCGTAGTGAGTCCAGGCTTCGGCACCGCTCTCGAAATCTTCGGCATGGACGTCTGCCGCCAGGGTTCCCCCGGGGCATTCCCCCGGCGGCGGTACGGTGACAAAAGAGAACACCTGCAAAGCCGCACTCTCCCCGCAGGCATTGATGGCACTGACGCGCCAGTAGTAGCGGGTCGCGTGCTCGAGCACATTCGCCACCTCGTGGGAATTCGTGGTGACGGTTGCCGCGTAGACAATGTCGGCGAAGCCCGCATCCGAGGCGAGTTCGACCCGGTATTGGTCGACGTTGGCCAAGGCAGCCCAGTGCAACAAGGGTTGCAGGCTGACGTTGATTGCCAGATTGGACGGCTGTTCGAGCGCTGCGGACGCTGGAATGGTGGAGGCCAGTTGCAATTGCACATGGCGGGTGCGCGTGATCGAGGCGGAATCGGCGCGCACGGCGAGTTGATGGCGGCCATCCTCGGCACCAGCCAGGTTGCCGATGCTCAGCGTTGCGTTGCCGGGCACGGCCATCGGGTTGGGCGTAAACGTCGCTGTTGTACCGGAAGGAGCGCCCGCAACGGAGAGCGTCGCAGGAGCCGAGAAACCCAGAATCGAGGCGCCGGACAGTGCATAGGAAACCGCGGATGTTTGCGCCGTGCAGACCTTGTGCAAGGCAGGCGTGACGTCGAGTGCAAAGCTGGGCGCCTTCGCACAGTTGCTGCACACCAGCGCGAAATCCTGATCCGTGCCATCGGCATTGCCGGGCACGCCATCTCCTGCAATGTTGAAGCCGCGCACGCTGAGCGTGAAGCTGGTCGCAGGTCCGGGCGGCAGATAGATCGCTTCCACGGAGTTGGCCGCATCCGCAGCGCCGCCAGGCACACTCCACGCGCCGCTGAAGCGGTTGCCGCGCCACAACGTGGATGCGGATTCCAGCTCAAGATCCAGATTGTTCACCTGCGGGCTGGTGCCCACCGCACCCGGCGCGTCGGTCCAAGTCAATACGACCCGCAAGGGTTTGGCCGGATCGGCACGCTGGATCGGCGTACTCCACACTTGGCCCGATTCGCCCAGGGTTTGCGATTGGTCGAGCAACCAGTTCGGCGTGGTGTCGAACAGGCTTTGCATGTTCGGCATGCCGAAGCCCTGCGCGTTGCTCGGCAACGTGTCGTTGCCGTCCTTGCCGTTGAGATAGGTGGGATGCGCGATCAACCAGGCTTTCATGAGGGCGGGCGACGGCACCGACGCTGAGCCCGCATCGAACTCCAGGCTGCCCTGTCCGGTCGCCAGCCACCACCACGACAGCGAGGTGATTGCAGACACCGCTGGCGCGGCATGGCTGGTGCCCGAGGACGCCGCATAGGTTTCATTGCCGAGCGGATGGGTGGCATCGCAGATGCCGAGACCGCTGGCCGGATGCGCCTGGGTACCGATCACATGCGTGCCCGGCGCAACCAGATCCGGCTTCACGCGTCCTCCGGGAGCCGGACCACGCGAAGAAAAGAAGACGACGTCCATGGCGTTGTCGGCGGAATCCGGCGCCACCTGACAGCCATCGTTCCACAAACCGCTCTCGTCTTCGGGGCGTGCGTTTTCGGAAGCACCCACGGTGATCATGTTCTTGCCATTGCCGGGCGTGCCGATGGTGCCCGCCCAGGAACCATCATTGCCGGCGGAAAAAATGGTGATGAGCTGCTGGTTGCCGGCGGCCTTGGGATCCGCGTCGCGCACACCGGCATCGTAGGCTTGCGAGGAAAGATCGTATTGTCCGGCACACGGTCCGCAGCCCCAGGAGTTCGACGAGATGCGTGCACCGGCGGCGTAGCTCGCCGCAATCACACTGGCATTGCTTCCGCCGCACTCCGTGAGATCAAAGCCGGGGGCAAAAATGCGTGTGCCGCCCAGACGCCCGAATGGATTGATGCCCTGTGCGACCTGGAACTCGCCGGGAAAACGCGCGCCCGGCGTATCCCAATTGCCCCGTTGGTCGAAGCCCAGCGCGATGTTCGCGTTCAACTGGCCATGACCACCAACCACGCCGCTTTCCACCGTGCAACGCTGGTTGTAAACCATGCGCGTGGGATTCTTGAGATCGCCGCCCAGATGCAAGGTGGGATCGCCAGTCAACACCGTGCCTGTGCCGATGCCGTCATCGGTGATGTCGAGCACGGGATAGGAGAGCGGATCCTCAGGAAAACCGAGTGCGCGCAACCAGGGCAGATAACCCGGCCCCAGCGGCCCGGACTGGTCGGCATTGAAGTGGCCGCGCACGATCTGTGCCTGCACTTCGTCATTAAGGGTCGGTGTGCGGTACTCCTCCACCCACAGCACATCGGGAAACTCGATGATATCGCTCACCTGCGCAGGCGTGGCCTCGAAGCGGGCAACCTCGAATCCGGCCTGCAATGACCAGTCATCCAGCGGCTTCAGGCCAAGCGCACTGAAGCGCGCGCGGCTGCGCTGCGAATCGTCGTTGCGTACCCTCTGCACGATGATCGACATGCGGCTCGCGCCAGGGTCGTTGCGCTGCAGATTGGCAAACAGCGCGTTGCCGAGCTTGATGAATCCAGGCAAGGGCTCACTGAAACGCAGCTCGCCGGCCTGGCGCATCCGCGCAAGGCCCGTGCGCGCCGCTTCATCTGCCCAAACCAGATATCCGTTGCTTTCGATGTACTGCACCAACCTGGCACCCGTCGAGCGCACGCGATCCAGCCAGACTTGCCTGATCGGGCCTGCGAACTGGACCACCTGGAGCGCTGCCCCCTGCGGCGCGCGCAAGGCAAACCCCGACGGAGCACGGAACGACTGGCTGTGCGTATCGACCTGCTGCCGATCAAAGCGCAGTACCGAGGCATTGGCCAACGTCCATGCACGCTCGGGCATCAGGGCTGGATCGCCTTCGTACAGGCGATACGATCCGTAGTCGGCAATCAACCCATATCCTGCGGGCACATCGCCACCCTGCGGGATCGCGATGGATGCCGCATTGGCGACGCCAGCGAGCGGGAATGCAATTGTCGCAGCGATCAACGTGGCTTTGTTCAGGGAAGACATCGGCGTGCGTTCGGGATCGATTCGGCAGCCTGCGGCTCGCCATGGGCTGCGTCAAGTGCATGGTTGTCTGGCTGGCCCCTCGGCCTCATTTTCCCATTGGTTGTCACGCGCCTTCGGCGCGCGAGCTACGAACCTTTGAGGAGAGCCAATTTCAAAGCGTTTCGGACCGCCCTGCGGGCGTCCCAAGTCACCTTTCTTTGGTGGGCAAAGAAAGGTAACCCAAAGAAAGCCCACCCCGCGC
>SHNG01000188.1 GCA_004295005.1 Gammaproteobacteria bacterium | reverse complement strand
AGATGGGAGCCACCGACTTCGTCAATCCCGCAGATCACGACAAGCCGGTCCAGCAGGTGATCGTCGAGATGACCGGCTGGGGCGTGGACCACAGTTTCGAGTGCATCGGCAATGTCAACGTGATGCGCGCCGCGCTGGAATGCGCGCATCGTGGCTGGGGCCAGAGCGTGATCATCGGTGTCGCCGGCTCCGGTCAGGAGATTTCCACGCGGCCGTTCCAGTTGGTCACCGGGCGCAAATGGCTCGGCACCGCGTTTGGTGGCGTGAAGGGCCGTTCGCAGTTGCCGGGCATGGTTGAGGAGGCGATGCGCGGCGATATCCGGCTCGCGCCATTCGTGACCCACAGCATGCCCCTGGACGCGATCAATGAGGCCTTCGACCTGATGCATGCGGGCAAGTCGATTCGCAGCGTCATTCACTACTGATGCCGTTTTCGATCAGAAAACCCCGGGTCGCTGATCGATCACAAGCAAACCATCCCATCGAGATCGAGATGGGTTCTTCCCCAAGCTGAAGGAGATTTCCATGGCAGCCCCAGTCATTTCCGGTGATGGCATTTTCTCGCATGTGTTCATCGGCGCTTTCGACGTACAGAAGTCCGCCGCGTTTTACGATGCCGCATTGGGCGCGCTCGGCATCAAGAACCTCGGCCCATTTGGCAGTGCAGCCGTGTTGTATGGGCGGGGCAAACCTGCCTTGCTGGTGGGCCGCCCCGGCAACGGCCAGGCGCCTTCGAGCAATGGCGTGACCCTGGGATTCGCCGCAAGCACTCCTGCCGAAGTGGATGCATTCCATGCGGCCGGCGTTGCTGCTGGCGGCACCGATGAGGGCAAGCCCGGCCCGCGCAATCATTTGCCCGGGGCTTATGCCGCTTACCTGCGTGATCCGGCCGGCAACAAGGTTTGCGCTTACACCTTCGTCTGATCCCGGACTTGCTATGGAGTCGGATTCCGGTGCGAGAACGCTGGAAGCCGATTCCTTGCCGTCAGCGGATCCAGTCATGGCGATGATCTCCTGCATCGGATGATTGCAATATCCCGAACAGTTTGGGCATTCTCGCCTGCGTCCATTGCGCGGTGCCTCGTGCCGACCGCACAAGTTGCACGCATGATGCGCCCGCAGGCGCGGGCATTTGAATTGTGATTGAACGGAGCATTTCCCGATGATGTTGAAGCTGGCCATCCTCGCGACCGGTCTTTTTTGCGCCGCCCAAGTCGGGGCGACGGAGATCCCGCTGAAGAATGCGGATTTCGAACAGGCGATCAAGGGTCCGCGCATTCCGGGTTGGTCGCGGACGCAACACGCGGGCGTGGGTGCCTATGAAGTCAGCAGCGATACGGCGAGTTTTTCGCAGGGCAAGCAAAGCATCCGCATGCGCCGCACCACCGAACAGGTATATGGCTTGATCATGCAACAGGTGCAAAGTGATGCCTTGGCGGGGAAGCAGGTCGAGTTGGTGGCATCGCTCAAGACGGCAAAGGTCGGCAAGAAAGGCTGGGTCATGCTGCTCAATTTCAAGAACCACAGCACCGTGCTGGACCAGGTGCGGGCCGCGCCGCTTGTCGGCGACAACAAATGGAAGGACGTCACCATCCGCAAACTCGCGCCGCCCAATACGACGACGATCGAAGTCGGTTTTATGCTACTCGATGGCGGCACGGGATGGATCGACAACGTTCGCTTGCGCACCGTCGAGGAAGCCCCAAAGGATGCCAAGGCGGGCAAGAAAATGCCGAGTGCCAGCAAGAAGAAATCCTCGCCGTGAGATAGCACTGACCAAGTCGTCGTTCCGGCAAGGCGCTTCACAACAGCCGAAGGGCTGGTCAAGTCGCGTTCCTTCCTGATTGGAATGGCATGTTTTCAAAGGCCAAATGGATTCCGGCTTGCGCCGGAATGACGGCAAAAGCAAACAGTTGAGCGTTGCCCAATCTCGGGTGGAATTGGCCCCTGTGGCCTTCGATTTCCGTTTGCGAAAGAGTGGTCCAGGGTTGCCTTACACTGGCCGATAACCGCATTCAATCGGGGGTTGCGTCATGCTGAAGTCGCTTCGAATTGCGTTCGTGTTTCTTGCTGTCCTGGCGGCTTCATCCGTCTCGGCGGCCTGGCGTGCCGAAGGCCCGGCACTTGGCAATGTTTCGCGCATCGCGGTGGCGCCATCGAAACCCGATGTCGTGTATGCGGCAACCTCGGGAGGCGGGGTCTGGCGCAGCGATGATGGCGGCGATTCGTGGAGCCTGCCCGGCGATGAAATGGCCAGCCGCAACGTGGAGTGGATCGTGGTCGATCCGGGCAACGCCGCGTCGGTGTGGGCAGGCTCTGGCGGCATTTGGCGTTCCACCGATTCGGGGGCAACCTGGAAAATGCTTTCCGGTTCGTATCCCGGAGGGTTGTTGCGACCGGTGGGTTACCCGGTGGTGTTTGCGCCCACCCAGCCAAAAACGATTTTTCTGCCATCGACCAACCTGCATTACCGCTCGGATGATGGCGGCAAGACCTGGCGCGACTTCCGCGTGCCCAACCAGGATGCCTATGTCATGGCGGTTGATCCGGGCAATCCAAAAATCGTCTATGCCGGTGGACGAGGCGATTCGCTCAATCTCTCGCGCTCGACCGATGGCGGCAAGACCTGGAGGCAGACCGGCATCGGGCTCGGCAAGACCAGCCTGAAAACCCTGTTGATCGATCCCAAGCGCCCAAGCACCTTGTACGCGGCAGGCGGCGTGTTCACCTCGGTATTCAAGAGCACGGATTCCGGAGACAACTGGAACGAGCTGAAACTTCCGGTCGGCGGCACCAGTGACCTGTACGAACTGTCCATGGATCCGGTCAACGGCAATACGCTGTGGGCGGCGACCGAGGATGGTTTGCTGGTCAGCCGTGACGGCGGCGAAAGCTGGCAGCAGTCCGACCGTGGCACGGGCAATTACCTGGTCAAGTCGGTTGCATTCGATCCGCGCAACAGCGAGCACCTGATCGCCGCAACCGGCGGGACTGGTGTCTATGCAAGCGTCGATGGCGGTGACTCGTGGTCGCAGTCCTCGCGTGGCATGTCGGGTGGCAACGTGGAGCAGATCTGGGGTGCTCCGGGCAATCCACTGCTTTACGTGCAGATGTCGGTGGGCCTGTTCAGCGTCGATGGCGAAGGACCGTGGACGGAAATCGTGGAGCCCTTCGCAAGCGGCAGGTCGGCGGAGTTGAACGGCATCCTGTACGAGCCCGGAGCGGAACAAATTGCCTATGCCTTCAACGGCGGCAATGCCTATTGGCGATCCAGCGATGGCGGCATGCGTTGGCAGGTGATCGCGCAGAAGGAGCCTTCCATGCGCGACATGATGAAGGGCAGGATGGAGCAGGCACAGTTCTCCAGCATGGCGCAGGATCGCGGCAATGCAAAGGTGCTTTACGCGGGTTCACGGTCCAATGATGAGCCGGGCGGTACCATCTACAAGACCATCAACGCCGGCAAATCCTGGACGCCTTCCGGCAATGGCTTGCCCAGCGAGACCGTCAACATGCTGCGTGCCGGTGCGCCCGGAAACGTGCTTGCGGTCATCGACAATCGCACGCTGTATCTCAGTTTGAATGCGGGGGAGTCCTGGACTGCCGTCACCGGATTGCCAGCCGCGAAGATTCACGAAGTCGTCGTGGACGAAAGCAATCCATCGCGCGCATTTGCGGCAACCGAAAAAGGCCTGTTCCGCAGCACTGATTCCGGGGCCAATTGGGTGCGCATCACCTCAGGGCTGGAAGACGAGGAAATCACCTCGGTGGTGATCGATGCAGCCAGCAACACCATTTTCGCCGGCGGTTTCCATGGCGTGTTCCGCAGCGCGGATGGTGGCGCAAGCTTCCAGCCCATGCGCGAAGGGCTCAGCAATCAGGATGTGCGTGCGCTGGCGATAGCCGGTGACCCCAAGCGCCTGTGGGCCGGCACCCATGGTGGCGGCGTGTATTCCTCCGAACTGCCTTGACAGACTGTTGAAAAGCGACCTGCTTCGCCACTGCATCATTAGGGAGACTCTGATTTTGCTTGTCATCCCGGAATCGCGAAGCGATATCCGGGATCCAGTGTCGTCGCCCTTCAACAGTGGTTCTTGAATGTAGAGCCGAGCTTGCTCGGCTGCGAGCAAGCGACAACGGCCAAGCGGAGCAAGCTCCGCTCTACGTGAGGAGATTTGCGGCAGGAGCGAGCTCGCCCGGTTGTGGTTCTTGAAGGTAGAGCCGAGCTTGCTCGGCTGCGAACAAGCGACAACGGCCAAGCGGAGCAAGCTCCGCTCTACGTGAGGAGATTTGCGGCAGAAGCGAGCTCGCCCGGTTGTGGTTCTTGAATGTAGAGCCGAGCTTGCTCGGCTGCGAACAAGCGACAACGGCCAAGCGGAGCAAGCTCCGCTCTACGTGAGGAGATTTGGAGTGAATGGATTCAGCACATGAATTGGGAGGCCATCATGCAAAGACAATCGTTCTGGATGATCTGGGTGTTGCTGGTGCAACTGAGCCTGTCGGGCGCAGCGCTCGCCGATTTGCCGGAGATCGAGGATGCCGAGCGCGCCATTGCCTCGGGACAAGTGGACCCCGAGCGCGACCTCCGTCCCTTGCTGGATGCGCTGGCCACATCGGAGTCGGTGGATGAAAAGCGCGAGCTGGTGAATGCGATTGCCGACCTCGGCGAGGCCGACGGCGAGGCACCGAATGCGGTCAAGAAATTCCTGGCCGAAAACGCACCGGCAGTGCTGCTGGATGTCATTGAACACGGCGCCAACAATTTCCTGCAAGGTGATGCGGTGCATGCCTTGCGTGGCATGAACGTGCCGCGTTCGGTGCTCGTGGAGGCGGCGGAGCTTGCCGAAGCCTCGCCCGATTCCTACGTGCAGAGTCGTGGCGAGATCCTGCGCAATTACATCAGTGGTCTGCCCGAGGAATCCGCGCCAGTGGGCATTCAAGCTGCGGATGCGAGCAAGGCCGAGTCGGGCACAAGCTATCTGGACAAGCGCGGCATCACGATTTCAACCCAGGCGCTTCGCGATGCCGCGCTGCGCGCTGATCCCCAGGCCGTGAAGGCGCTGCTGGATGCGGGTGTTCCGGTGGACACCGGCGTCACCGACTTGAACCAGACACCGATCTATTTCGCCGTGGGCGTGGGCTGCAGCAACCAGGGCGAGGAGACCGACTGGCTGATTGAAACCATCCAGTTGCTGGTGAAGGCGGGGGCGGACCTGTCGCGCGTGGATGCCAACAACAACACCGTGCTGATGAGCGCCGCGCAGTACTGCGGCGCGCGCACCATCAATGCCCTTGTTGCCGGTGGTGCCAGGATCGACGTGCGCAACGGTTCGGGAGTCACCCCATTGGCCATGGCCCTCATCATGAGTCGCTTTGATGCCGCCGAAGCCCTGGTGTCACACGGCGCGCGTATTGCGGAGAAAGACAGAATGATGGTTTCCGGCGTCACCGATGCGCGTGGCAAGGCCATCATTGGCAAAGCCATGGGCAAACGAAAACCTTAAGGAAACTCTGATTAATCCCAATCTTCGTCGTTCCCGCGAAGGCGGACTGCGCAGGCAGGATGCCGGAGCGAACATCGGCATCGCCGTTGACCCAACGGGCGAGCCGCAGGAGCGGCGAGTCAACCCAGTGACTTTTTCGCAACTTGTTGAAAAGCAGTGGCACTGGATGACTCACGCCTCCCGGCGTTCGCCCTCCGGGCCGCCTGCGGCGTTCCGCTTCGGCATCCATGCCTTCGCAGGTCCGGATATCGCTTCGCGATTCCGGGATGACGAGCAAAATCAGAGTTTCCTTAACGGCGAACCCGGGCTCGCGCTAAGGCGAGAGTGCAAGCGCGCGCACCGGGGCATGGCGCTGTTCCAGATCAAGCAGGAATTTCTTGGCCGCAAGTCCGCCGCCGAAGCCGGTCAGTGAACCGTTCGCCCCGATCACGCGGTGACACGGCACGATGATGGGCAAGGGATTTGCGCCATTGGCCAGGCCTACCGCGCGACTGGCCTTGGCGTTGCCGGTGCGTCGCGCGAGTTCCGCGTAGCTGATGGTGCTGGCGTAGGGAATTTCACGCAGCGCCATCCATACGCGGCACTGGAACTCGGTGCCCTGCGGCGCAAGCGCAAGATCAAACGCGCTGGCCGTGCCGCTGAAGTAGGCATCGAACTGGCGACGCGCTTCGCTGAAAACCTGTGGCGCATGCTTCCAGTGCGCCTGCGGTTTCAGCGGATGACGCGACTCGGGCAGGCCGACGTGGTGCAGGGCATTGCCATCACCAACCAGCAGCAACGGACCAAGCGGGGATTTGCAGGTGTCGTAAAACATGGTTCGGGTTTCCATCAGTTGGTGCTCCGCCACAAGAGCATGACGGCGTACGCCCGCCACGGGCGCCAGGCTTCGGACCGCTCCAGCATCTTGCGTTCCGAGATGGGCGTGCCCTTGCCGATGATCTTGCGCAGCACGAGGTCGCCGGCAGGAAAGGCATCCGGCTGCGAGAACGCGCGCATGGCCATGTAGTTCGCTGTCCACGCACCGATTCCGGGAAGCGCCTGCAGGCGCGCGATGATGTCCTTGCGTGTCGCGAACGAGGCAAACGCCTCGCGCTCGTCGCGGAAAGCACGCGCCAGTGAACGCAGGGTGTCGGCGCGTGCACGCGGCAGTCCAACGCTTTCCAGCGGCGCTTCAGCAAGCTGTTCCGGCTGCGGAAACAGCCGTCCCAGACCATGCGCAAGACCGGCTTCGTGCGCCGTGCCGAAGCAATCGACAATGCGCGACGCAAACGTGCGCGCCGCCGCCACGGAAATCTGCTGGCCCAGCACGGCGCGTACGCCAAGTTCAAAGGCATCCCAGGCACACGGCAAGCGCTGTCCGGGCCAACGGCGTGTGAGTGGACGCAACAGGCGATCTGCGCCAAGCACCCGGGAAATCGCAGCGGGATCGGCATCGACATCGAACATGCGTCGCACGCGTGCGGCAAGCTGGCCAAGCTGTTGTGGTCGCGCGCCGTGCACACGCAGTTGCAACGCGGCATCGTCGCTCCTCGCGGCAACGCTGAACCAGCCGGCATCCCCGCCGATGCGAAAACTGCGCCGGTACTCTCCCGCTTCAACGCATTCCACGCCCGGTATCGCGCGACGCGACAGGAACTCCAGCAGGCCGGGGAAATCATAGGGCTGGCGATAGGGGATACGCAGGGTCAGCGTATCGCCTGTGCACGTTTCGCCGAGGCCGCGGCGAAAATCACGCGGCGGTTTCGCAAACGCTTCAAGGAATGCCGCGTTGAATCGACGCAAGCTCGCATAGCCTGCCGCCTCCGCCACCGACGTGATGCTCAATCCGGTTTCCAGCAGCAATTGCTTGGCGAACAGCAATCGACGCGTGGCCGCGACATCGTTCGGGCTGGCACCGATCTCCTGCTCGAACAGGCGGCGCAAGTGACGTTCGCCGACGCCGATGCGCGCCGCCAGTTCTCCCACCGAGCCCGCATCCAGCGCGCCGTGCTCGATCATCTGCAAAGCCGCGCTGATCAATTCACTGTTGGCGCGATGCACGGGTGATCCCGGAGCCGCTTCCGGCCGACAACGCAGGCAGGGCCGGTAGCCGGCAGCGGCGGCTGCGGCGGCACTCGGGTAATAGTGGATATTGCCCGGTTTCGGGCTGGGTGCCGGACACACCGGCCGGCAATAGATTCCCGTGGTTTTGACGGCCGTGAAGAACAAGCCGTCAAAACGCGCATCGCGGGTCAGGCGCGCCTGCTCGCAGATGGCCGGATCAAGCTGGATGGTGGGAGATGGCGCGGACATGCGTGCAATGTAACAGCGAAGGCGGGGACCGACTCGCCGTTTTCGGCTATGGATGGTTTAGGAAAACCCTGAGCAAGTACGGAACTCATTCGTCGCGAGCAAGCTCGCTCCCACAAAATCAAGCAATGGTGGGAGCGAGATTGCTCGCGACAATACTTGTTCAGACCTTCCTTATTGATCCGGCCCGCAAATGATCTCGATATTTCGTAGGTCGGTTCAAGCCGCGAAGCGGCGGAACCGACAGGTTTTTCGGGGAATGTCGGTTCGGCGCCCGCGGCGCTTGAACCGATCTGCGTTGGACAATTCAAGTGCCGGATCAATTGGGCAACGCTGATTCTCAGAACCCGTAACGCAGGAAGCCGCCATCCACGGCAATGCATTCGCCGCTGATGTAGGACGCCGCAGGCAGGCACAGGAACGCAATCGCGGCAGCAACCTCTTCCGGTTCGCCGATGCGACGCATCGGCGTGCGCGACAACACCTCTTCCAGGTATTCCGGATCCGCCAGCACCGGTTCGGAACGCTGGGTGCGGATGTACCACGGTGCAACGCAGTTCACGCGGATGCCGTCTTCGGCCCATTCGCTGGCGAGATTGCGCGTAAGCTGGTGCACGCCGGCCTTGCTCATGCCGTATGGCGAACCGGTGCGAATCGCCGTGCTGCCGGAAACCGAACCGACGTTGACGATGGCCGCGTTGCCATGTTCGCGCAAGTGCGCATGCGCCAGCCGGCACATCTCGAACGTTGCAACCATGCTGGTCTCAATGATGCTGCGGTATTCGCCTTCGCTGTACTCGAGTGTCGGCTTGCGGATGTTCATGCCGACGTTGTTGATCAGCAGGGAAAGATCCAGGTCAAGATCGGATATGCAGTCGAACACTTCCAGGCGCTGCTCGTGTTCACTGACATCGGCGGCAATGGAATGCAAGGTGCAGCCGGGCATTTCCTCGGCCAGCTCGTCGCGCACCAGCTCGAGGTGGGATTCATCCCGCGCAACCATCAACACGCTGGCGCCAAGACCGGCCAGTTCGCGCACCGTGGCCAGGCCAATGCCACGGCTGGCACCGGTGACCAGCGCAAGTTGTCCATCCAGTCGCCAGCGTGATGTGTTCATGGGATTCGGGCGTGTGCTTGTCGGCAGCGGGATCGGGGATCAGACTCGGCGTTTCCAATCCACACCGAGGTAGTCATGGTACGCCAAACCGTTCGCACCGCCGTCGTCGTGATGTTTGCCTTGTCCCTGTCGGCCTGCTCATCGAAGACTGCGGACCCGGAAGCTGCGCAGGATGCAGATGCCGCGACGCAAGCCGAACCCGCAACTCCGACCGTGCTCGATGAACAGATGAAGGCCATGCAAAAGGCGAGGGAAGTCGAGGAAACCCTGCAAAAGGCCAAGGAGGCCCAGGACAAGGCCATTGATGAAGCCAGTGGCGGTTGATCACATCGCTGGCAGGTTGTCGAAAAGCAGGCTGCCTCGTCGACGTTTTTCAGCAACCTGCCAGGGCCGCGCTGAATGCACGGCCGTTGTCGTCATCCGGGTGTGAGCATGCCTTCGGTTGTCGTGAAGCGCCGCGCCGGGATGACTACGCGATCAGCGCTGGCCCATTCCGCAGAAACAGTGCGCAACCACGCCAAAACGATTTCCGGCGAGATTGTTCAGTAGATCCACGGCCGAGCGCAGTTCGGTGACGGCCGGCAGGTTCGGCAGCAGCGCATCGATGCCCGACCATTTCGTCATGGTGCGAACGCTGGCGCTGTTGCTGAAGGAAAGCGCGATGCGCTCCCAACCACTGAGCTCGCGTTCGACGTAGCGGGTGCGGTAGTTGCCGGCAATGTCGGCACGTGCCGCTGCGGACGCGATGGCATCCTCGAGTCCGCCGAGCTTGTCGACGAGGCCGCGTTGCTTGGCCTGCGCGCCACTCCATACCCGACCCTGGGCGATGGCGTCGATTTCTTCAGGGGTCTTGCCGCGCGCCGTGGCAACCTTGCCGATGAAATTGCGATAGCCCTTCTCGGTCACGCTGGCCCAGACCGACTCCACGCGCGGATCAAGCGGTCGGCGAATATCGAACGCACCGGCGATGGGTGTAGTACCCACGCCATCGACATGGATGCCGAGTTTTTCCAGGGTCTGCGGAATGGTGACGAACAGGCCGTAGATGCCGATGGATCCGGTGATGGTGGTCGGCTGCGCCCAGATTTCGCTGGCGTCCATCGAGATCCAGTAGCCGCCGCTTGCGGCCACATCGCCCATCGAGACCACCACCGGTTTGCCGGCCTGCTGCAGGCCTTCGACTTCGCGACGGATCACTTCGGATGCATACGCATCACCGCCGGGCGAATCGACACGCAGCACCACGGCGTGGATCTGCTCGTTATCCCGGGCTTCGTGCAACAGGTGCGCCGTGGTTTTCGCGCCCACCATGCCCTGGGCTTGTTCACCGGGAACGATATCGCCCTGGGCGACGACCACGCCGACCAGCGGCGCATCCGACAGCAGGTCCTGTCCATTCTGCATGGCGAGATAATCGGTCCAGTGGACCTGACGAAACGTCTCGCCACCGGCATCGGCGGCACCGCGCTCGATCAGGATCTCGCGAGCCTTTGCGCGCGTCGCCAGTTGGTCAACCAGGCCGCGATCCGCGGCAAATTTTGCGAGGTCGCCATTGAACTGCGGAACCAGGGTATCGAGGTTGGCGATGTCTGCGGCAATCGCAGCGGGATCGAGCTTGCGCAGGTCGGCGATTTCGCCGAGGAACTCGTTCCAGACATCACCCATCCAGAACAGCGCGGCTTCCTTGGCGGCGTCGGATGCCTGATTGAGGATGTAAGGTTCGGCCGCTGATTTGTAGGTGCCGACCCGAACCAGGTGCACGTCGATGCCGAGCTTGTCGAGGGCATCGCGGTAGTAGCTGCGGTAGTTGGCGAAACCTTCGAGGATGACCCAGCCTTCCGGATCGAGCAGGATCTCGTTGGCATGCGCAGCCAGGTAATACTGGCTTTGCTCCATGCCCTCGGAAACCACCACCACGTCCTTGCCGGTCTTGCGGAAACGATCCAGCGCCTGACCCAGCTCGCGCATGGTCGAGACGCCGGCCGACATCTGGTCGGGCACCAGCACGATGCGCTCAATGCGCGAATCCTGTGCGGCTGCCTTGATCACCGCGATGAGATCGCGCAACTGAACTTCCTGTGCGGCATTGCCGCCCAATCCGGCCAGCGCGCGTTCCGTCGGGTTGGTGCTGAACTGCTCGACGATGTTGCCTTCCGGATCAAGCACCAGCGCGGTCTTGTCCTCGAGTTGCGGTGTGCTGCGGAAAATGGCGCCGAGCACGAAAATGACCAGCAGCACGAACACGATATTTACGAGCAGGCGACGGCTGAAATTGATTGCGTTCCACAACCCGCAAAACAGCCGTGTGATCAGGCCAGGTTGGGATTCGGACATGGTTCTGCATCCATCTTGGTGAAAAAAGAAGCTGGCCACGCAGGCACAGCCTGTGGACAGCCTAGCCCAAGGCGTCGTCGCGCGCATGCTCCGTTTGGCATGGGCCATTGGGCAGCTTCATCGCCGTGGTCCAGAAGCGCGCCGACAGCAGGATGGCCGCCACACTCAAACCGGCGATGAGACCGATCCACATGCCGCGCGCACCAAGGCCCTGCGGGAAGGCGAGCCAAAGACCCACCGGCATGCCCACGCCCCAATAGGCCAATCCGGACAACAGCATCGGCCAGCGCGTGTCCTTGAGGCCGCGCAGCGCGCCATTGGCAGCCACCTGCATGCCGTCGGAAAGCTGGAAGACCGCACCCAGGGTCAACAATTGCGCCGCCAGCACGATGACCGCGACATCGGTGGTGTACAGAGAGGCAATCTGCCGCGCAAAGCCGAACAGGATGCCTGCGGATACCACCTGCATGACCAGGGTCAGCAGCAAACCGGCGGCAGCTGCACGACGCACGTCCTGGCCGGAATTGCGGCCGCGCGCAAAACCCACGCGCACCGTGGTAGCCAGGGCGATGCCCAGTGGAACCATGAACACCACCGAGGCCACGTTCATGGCGATCTGGTGACTGGCGATGACATCCGCACCCAGCTTGCCGATGGTCAGGGCGACGGCCACGAACAGGCCGGCTTCCATCAACAAGGTGACGGCGATGGGGACGCCGATGCCGAGCAACTCGAGGAGTACGCGTGGCGAGGGGCGATCGAAGCGGGCGAGCAGATGCAGATCCCGATAGCGCTTGCGGCGAGCCACGTACAACGCAAAGGCCAGGCACTGCACCCACAGAACGATGGCGGTGGCCAGACCGCAGCCGAATGCGCCCAGTTGCGGAAAACCGAATGCACCGTACATCAGCACATAGCCGAGTGGCCCGAGCAGGGCGAGGCCGAGCATGCTGAAATACATGGTGGGCCGGGTCAGGCCCATGCCCTCGCTCAGTCCGCGCAGGCAAAAGAAAATGGCAAGCGCCGGCGCGCCCCAGGCAATGGCGCGCAGGAATCGGCTGGCATCCGCAACGAGGCTGGCATCAACGCCAATCAAGCCAAACAGCAAGGGACCGAACAGGGCCGTGGCGATGCCGAGCCCGATTCCCAGCGGCAAGGCGAGCCACAAGGCCTGGCGGAACAACGGCGCAATCTGCGCATCGCGGCCCGCGCCGTGCAGCTGGGCAACCGACGGCTGCAGGCACATCATCACGCCGATGATGCAGATGATCGCCAGGGTCCAGACATTGCTGCCGAGCGCCACCGCACCCAGGGTGTGCGCATTGAGGTGACCGGCCAGCAGGGTATCGATCAGATTCATGCCAATCGCCGACAACTGGCCAAGCACCAGGGGAGCGGCGAGGCGCAGTGTGTCGGCAAGTTCGTGACCCAACCAGCGACGGCGGGCGGATAGAATGGCGTGCATCAGCGAGGGGTCCGGCGGCGGGCGATTATACGATCTGCGTGCCGAGGCATTGGTTGATTCACGCAGGCATCCACAAGCGGATCGGGACGAGGGAGTACAGCACATGCTGGTCATGCTGAACTGAGTGGGCGGACACTCTGGTGCATGACACCTGTGCCTGGTTGCGCGAACAGGGGCTTCTGGAAAAACCATGAACAACGCAATCGATATTCCCGATCAGCCACCGCCGCCCGTGCCCGTACCGGTGACGGAGGATGCGCAGTTCACCGCAACGGCCGACCAGCCGCTGCGCACCTGCCCCAATTGCGGCGCGCCGGCACACGGGCCGTTCTGCTATGCCTGCGGACAATCCGAGAAAGGCATGATCCGGCACCTCTCGGAGGTGATGACCGATCTGTTTGACATCGTTTTCAATGTCGACTCGCGGGTGTTCCGCTCGCTGGGTGATCTGTATTTCCGCCCGGGTTACCTGACCACCGAATACCTGGCCGGACGTCGTGCGCGGTACGTGACGCCATTCCGCCTGTTCTTCTTCCTGTCGATCATTGCGTTCTTTGCCATCCAGATGGCCTTGCCGCAGATCGACAGCAATGATCTCCAGCTCGGGGAGTTCGACGCGATAAACCAGGCGGAAACCGTTGAGGCTGTCAAAAGCGAGCTGGAAAAAGCGCGCACCGCACTTGAGGCTGGCCCGGAAAGCACGGGCGAGAAGGTCAAGCTTGCATTGGAGCGGGCCAGCGAGCGAGCGGACGAGCGCATTATCGAGTTGAACGAGCATGCCAAGCGCGTGGCCGATGCCACCGCCGCCGGCTTGCCCGCGCCCAAGCTTGAAGCCAGCTCCGGCATTTTCATCGCCGATGGCAAGGCGTGGGATCCGGAAGCCGACCCGGTGAACCTTGCCTGGTTGCCCGCGGGCATGAACGCATGGCTGACACGCACCGCCATGCACATGCGCGACAACCTCGAAAGCGTGAAAAAAGATCCGCAGCGCCTGCTGGTGGGCTGGATCAGCGTGTTGCCACAGACCCTGTTCGTGGTCATGCCGCTGTTCGCGGTGCTGCTCAAGTTTTTCTACATCTTCAAGCGCCGCCTGTACATGGAACACCTGCTGGTAGCCCTGCACAGCCATTCGTTCATTTTCATGTCCATCCTGGTTCTCTTGTTGTTGGCCTGGCTGGCCGACCTGGCAGCCTCGATCGGCTGGCTGGTGGACGTGATCGGGGTGTTCAGTGCCGTCGCCTGGATCTGGCTGTTCCTGTACCTGCTGCTGATGCAGAAACGGGTCTACCGCCAGGGCTGGTTCATGACCGTGCTCAAGTACTGCGTGATCGGATATTGCTACGTGATCTTCCTGGCCTTTGCCCTGGCCATGTCGGCCTTGGCCAGCCTGGCATTCACCTGAGCCCGCCCAGCGAATGCGCACGCGGTTGCTTCTGTAGCGGAGCAAGCTCCGCTCTACGAGGGGGTGCGGCTTTTGTAGAGCCGAGCTTGCTCGGCTGGGGATGCTCGGAAGGAGGCAAGCGGAGCAAGCTCCGCTCTACGAGGGTGATGCGGCTTTTGCAGAGCCGAGCTTGCTCGGCTGGGGATGCTCGGAAGGAGGCAAGCGGAGCAAGCTCCGCTCTACGAGGGGGTGCGGCTTTTGTAGAGCCGAGCTTGCTCGGCTGGGGATGCTCGGAAGGAGGCAAGCGGAGCAAGCTCCGCTCTACGAGGGTGATGCGGCTTTTGTAGAGCCGACCTTGGTCGGCTGCGGGCAAGCGGAAACCGACGATTCCCGCCAGTTTGGGACCCGGCTTTCTTGCGCCCTGTCAAGAGGGTTTTGCACAGGCCCTTGAGAATTCAAGCGGCTGCGGGCGCTTTCCCTTGCGGGCTGTGCAGGAGCGCTTTGTATACTCGCAACACGTTGAATTGCATGGGTTTGGCGGGATTGGTCAATATTTCACCAAGATGACCGGGAGCGCATGACAGCGGCCCGGGCCAGCACAATTGAAGCGCTCATCCACATGGTTATCCACAGCGGCTGTGGATAAGGGAAAATCCACCGCACAGGCAACGACTTGCCTGCCCAATCTCCGCTCCACGTGAGAAAGTGCGCGCAAGTGCGCGAGATCCGTTCTCCGCGGCAAGTCCCCGTCGGAAAGCGGGCCTGCTGCTGCGGTCGCGGTTACACTCGAGGCTCGCCCGCTTCGACTCTTCCTGCATGCCACGCCTCGTCCGTGTGGCGGTTCCGGTTCCGCTGATCCGCCTGTTCGACTACCTGCTCGATGACTCGCTGCCCGCGCCGCAGGTGGGCTGTCGCGTGCGGGTGCCGTTTGCCCGGCGCGAAGTCACCGGCGTGGTGCTGGAGCTGCCGACAAGCAGCGACATGCCTGCCGAGCAGTTGAAACCGCTGGCCGCGGTGCTTGATGAAGCACCGCTGCTTGATCCTGGCCTCATCGCCAATCTGATGTGGGCGGCGCGCTACTACCAGCATCCGCCGGGCGAGGTTTTCGAAACGGCCTTGCCGCTGATGTTGCGGCGCGCCGCCGTATTGCCGGAATCCGGTACGGCGGCGTTGCGCCTGAGCGATGCCGGCAGCGCGGCGATGGCGCAAGCAACCACTCGTATCGGCAAGCTCGGCAAACAATTGCTGGAGACCTTGGCAGCGGGACCCACTTCGGTGCCCGCACTGGATGATCAGCATGCGGGCTGGCGTGCCGCGGCACGACGCCTGAAGGCGCGTGGACTCATCGAGGATTGCCGCCTGCATGCCAGTGACTCCCCGCCCCGGGTATCCGCGCCCAACCTCAATGCAGATCAGCAAACCGCTGTGGATGCAGTCAGCGCCGCGCTCAGCAGCTTTGCGCCCTTCCTGCTCGATGGCGTGACCGGCAGCGGCAAGACCGAGGTCTATCTGGCCCTGATTGCGGCCACCGTTGCCGCCGGGCGCCAGGCGCTGGTGCTGGTTCCGGAGATTTCGCTGACTCCGCAAGCCACGCGACGCTTCCGCGAGCGACTGGGCTTCGACATCGCCATCCTGCATTCCGGCCTTTCCGAAACCGAGCGCGCCAAAGCCTGGCTGGCCGCCGCGCGTGGCGAGGCGCGCGTCATCCTCGGCACGCGCTCGGCGGTGTTCGTGCCGATGCCGAATCCCGGTTTGATCGTCGTGGATGAGGAACACGATGCCTCGTTCAAGCAGCAGGACGGCTTCCGCTATCACGCCCGCGATTTTGCGTTGGTGCGTGCGCACAGCCTCGGCATTCCGGTGGTGCTGGGATCGGCCACGCCGTCGCTGGAAAGCCTGGCCAATGTCGATGCCGGTCGCTACCGTCTCTTGCGCCTGCCGCAGCGCGCAGGCGTTGCGCAGCCACCCTCGTTGCAGGTGATGGATGTGCGCAAGAAGCGGCTCGACCACGGCTTGGCCTTGAACACCCTGGAACGCATTTCGCAGGTGCTCGCGCGCGGCGAACAGGTGTTGGTGTTCCGCAATCGACGCGGCTACGCACCGGTGCTGATCTGCCAGGCCTGCGGCTGGAGCGCGCAATGCTCGCGCTGCGATCGGCCGATGACCCTGCATCGTGGCGCGGCTCGCCTGCGCTGCCATCACTGTGCCGCCGAGCAACGCGTTCCCGCCGCGTGTCCGCAGTGCACGCTGAGCAGCCTGGCGCCGCAAGGACAGGGCACCGAACGTCTTGAGGAAACCCTGCGCGAACGCTTTCCCGATGTTCCCATCCTGCGTGTGGATCGCGATTCGACGCGCAATCGATCCGGCCGCGATGCCGTCTTCGAACAGTTGCACGGCGATGGTGCGCGCATCCTGGTGGGCACGCAGATGCTGGCCAAGGGCCACGACCTGCCGGGACTCACCCTTGTCGTGGTGGTGGGCGTGGATGAAGGTTTGCACAGCATCGACTTCCGTGCTGCCGAACGCCTGGGTCAATTGATCGTGCAGGTGGCGGGCCGGGCAGGGCGCGCGGATCGTGCCGGTGCGGTGATCCTGCAAACCCATCATCCGGACCATCCCTTGCTGCGCGCGCTCATCGAAGGTGGCTACCCCGCGCTCGCGCGTGGCCTGATGGTGGAGCGTCGCGCCGCGGCCTTGCCGCCGTTTGCGCAGCTGGCCCTGCTGCGCTGTGAAGCCAAGACGATGGCCGAGGTCACCGCGTTTCTTGAGCAGGCCATCGAACAATCCGGCAACCCGGCCAACGGTCTCGCCCTGCACGGCCCCTTGCCGGCACCCATGCCGCGCCGCGCCGGCTACCAGCGCGCGCAGGTCTTGATCGAGGCGGACCAGCGCAAGCGGATGCAGGCATTCCTGCCCGAGTGGCTGGCGCTTGTGCGCGAGCTGCCCGCCGCCCGCAAACTGCGCTGGTCCATCGATGTCGATCCCGTGGAGATGGGTTGAGGTTTCCTGCACCTGGAGCGTGCGCCATGCTGGCCGGCCAGCTGCACTCGAAGTTGTGTTTGCAGTTGCAACCAAAGTACAAACGTATGCACCCATCATGAGGGCACCTTGTCAATGAAACGATTTTTCCTCGTGCTGCTGCTGGCGGTGCTGGTGCTGGCCGGCGTGCTGGTTTTCAACGCCTGGCGAGCGCAACCGCTGGCGACAAAAGTCGCGTATTCGCCGTTGGCCCTGGATGAGGCCGCGCTGGCACAACGGCTCTCCGCCGCCATCGCGATTGCCACGACCAGTGCCACGCCCGAGGCGCCTTCGCTCGATGCCTTCCATGCCCTGCATGTGCGGCTTGAAGCCGACTTCCCGCGCGTACACGCGCAACTCGCACACGAATCCGTCAATGACGCCAGCCTGCTGTTTCGCTGGAATGGTCGTGGTGAATGTGCGCCGCTGTTGCTTGCCGCACATCAGGACGTGGTGCCGGTGGAGCCGGGCACCGAAAACGAATGGACGCATTCGCCCTTCGCCGGCGTGATCAACGATGGCTACGTCTGGGGCCGAGGCGCAATTGACGACAAGGCATCGCTGCTGGCAATTCTCGAAGCCGTCGAACATTTGCTCGGCGAAGGCTTCGTGCCGGCATGCCCGGTGTACCTGGCCTTTGGGCACGACGAGGAAATCGGCGGCATGCGCGGCGCCAAGGCCATGGCGGAACTGCTGCACGCGCGTGGCGTGAGGCCGGCTTTCGTGCTGGATGAAGGCGGCGCACTCACGCAAGGCAGCTTCGCCGGTCTTGATGTGCCGCTGGCCACGGTGGGCGTAGCCGAGAAGGGCTATCTGAGCGTGCGACTTTCCGCGCGCGGCGAAGGCGGACATTCCTCGATGCCGCCACGCACCAGTGCGATTGGTCGCGTTGCCACGGCGGTATCGGCATTGGAGCGCGATCGCCCGCCTGCCGCGATCAGTGAAGTGCAACGCGAACTGCTGAAACGCGCGGCACCGCATCTTCCCTTTGCGCAACGCCTGGCCCTGGCCAATCTCTGGATCAGCGCGCCCGTGGTCGAATCGATGCTGAGCGCATCGCCGGTTACCGATGCCACCTTGCGCACCACCACGGCGCCGACCCTGTTCAACGCCGGCATCAAGGACAACGTGCTGGCGCAGCAGGCCGAGGCCGTGGTGAATTTCCGCATCCGCCCCGGTGACTCCATCGAAGGCGTACTGGCGCATGTGCGTCGGGTTATCGACGATGCGCAAGTCGAGGTGTCACGTTACGACGATTTCGGCACCGAACCCACCACGCCGGCTGCATGGGACAACGCCGCGTTCAGCGCCATCGACACCGCGCTGCGCCGCGCCTCGCCGGAAAATCAGATCGTGGTCGCGCCCTACGTCACCAACGGCGCCACCGACGCGCGCCACTACGCCGTGCTCACCCCGAACCTGTACCGCTTCGCGGCATTCAAACTGCAACCGGACGAACTCGCCGCCTTCCACGGCACCGATGAGCGCATTGCCGTGGCCGAACATGCGCGC
>SHNG01000108.1 GCA_004295005.1 Gammaproteobacteria bacterium | reverse complement strand
GCTGCTGTACGGTGACAAGCGTGAGGATGATGTCGCCGAAGCCTTCGACAAGGCCGCCAATCTCAAACCCCTGGATGCGATGGAAGCCCTCGACGCGAACTGGGCGCGCGAACAGATTGAATAGATCCGGGATCCGGGATTGGGGATTGGGGAAAACAGATAGTCGTCTGCTGTTTCTTACCTGCGATTCAGACACTCAATGCCCGGATTCGATGCCTGCGCTCCGCACTCCCGTATAGCCGCTTGTCCGAATCCCTACTCTCAAATCTCAGCCTCTCAGCAACCCCGACTCCCGCCTTGGCGCGTTCCACCACGCACCATGTTGATGACGACCTCCCTGGATTGCCTTAACCTCGCGTCCATGGGGTCTGAACGTACGGACGAGGAACTGATGCTTGCGTATGCCGGGGGCGACATGATCGCCTTCGAGACCCTCTATCGCCGTCATCGCGGCACCTTGTACCGCTTCCTGTTGCGCTCCTTGCGTCAGCGCGCCGATGCCGATGAGTTGTTCCAGGAGACCTGGAGCCGGGCCGTTGCCGCTCGCGAGCGCTATCGGCCGGAAGCCAAGTTCAGCACCTGGCTGCTGCAGATTGCCCACAATCTGGTGATCGACCGCTTTCGCCGCTCGCGGCCGCAGGCCTCGGCGGAGGAAACCGATCTGCTGTTCAGCCGCCTGGACGCACCGGAATCCGAGCAGCCGGACCGTGTGCTGAGCGAGTTCGAGCAGCGCCGACGGCTTCAGCTCGCACTTGAGGAATTACCTGAAGAACAGCGCGTAACCTTCTTGTTGCGTATGGAAAATGGCTTGGGACTTGAGGAAATCTCCGAGGTCACCGGAGCGGGCCGGGAAACCGTGAAATCCCGCCTTCGCTATGCCCTTGCGCGGGTGCGTGCGAGGTTTGAGTCATGAGTACGCGACGCGATCCCGAACTGGACCTCCAGCATCTGCTGAACGCGGATCGGGGCGACCTGGGCCGCATTTACGACAAGCTAGCCCGCGCCGAGCCGCCGCCACGCCTGGACCGACTCGTGCTCGGGGAAGCGGCACGCGCCATTCGCAGCGAGCGCCAGCCGCGTGCGCAACGCTGGCTGGTCGGGCTTGGATCGGCCGCCGGAATTGTCCTTGCCGCAGGTATCACCTGGCAGGTCGGTCAGCAAATGCAGCGGCAAGACGCCACGGATACTGCTTCGGGCAGTACCCGCAGCGTGATATCGGTGCAGCCAATCAGCGCACCGGCCGAAGTCGAACGCGAAGCCGTGCTTGCCCAACCCTCCGCTGAAAGCGTCGCGGCGCCACAAGCGGCAGCACCAGCGAAACAGGAATCGGCATCCATGCGTGCGCGTCAGGAAAAACCTCGGCCCGCGCCGACGCCTCCTGCCGCTGCAGCGCCCGCTCCCGCTCCGCCACCCGCTCCTGCGCCCGATTTCGCAAAATCGAAGGCAGACACGGCGCAACCGACTGCGGCAGAACCGTTTCCGGCAACCGAGGAAAGCCCAGCATCGGCAGCGGGAGGCATCCCGCGCAACCAGGCCGACATGGTGGCTGAGCAAGCTCCGTCCGCAGAGGAGAAGCGAGCCAGCGCTGCCAAGGCCCCCGCACCCAGCGCATCCATGCGCCTGCATCGGAATATCCAGTTGGATCCCGAGGCGTGGCTCGGCGAAATCATTCGACTTGAAGAACAGGGTCGGCACCAGGAAGCCATCGAGAACCTGCGCCTGTTCCGCCGCAAGTATCCCGACCACGCCCTTCCGGACGCCTTGCGCAACCTCGATCCATGAATGTGTTGCACACACTGCGCAGCTCCGCGCAGTTGCAGCAGGAAATCCGCAAGAGTCGTTTCCTGGCCCAGGCTGATCGCGTCGATTCGCCCGACGAGGCCATGACATCGCTCAAGCGGTTGAGTGATCCGCTGGCCACGCACAACTGCTGGGCTTGGCGCATCGGTGCGCTGTACCGATTCTCCGATGATGGCGAACCGGGCGGAACGGCAGGTCGTCCCATCCTCCAGGCCATCGAAGGCCAAGGCATGGACCGTGTGCTCGTGGTGGTCACGCGTTGGTATGGAGGCATCAAGCTCGGTACAGGCGGCTTGGCGCGCGCCTATGGTGGCTGCGCAGCGGAGTGCCTGCGCCTTGCCGAACGGATTCCACTTGTGGCGATGACCCAATTGCGCGCGCATTGCGAGTTTGCGCTGCTGCCGTTGCTGACGGCCCGGCTGCCCGAGTTTCAGGCCGAGAAGTTGGAGGAAACTTTCGATGCGCGGGGCGCCTGGCTCAGCCTTCGCCTCCCGCGTGATCAGGCAGGAGGACTACGCCACCTGCTGACGAACCTGAGCAAGGGACGTGCAATTATCGAACCGGAGTGGAAGGATTAGCCGATTGCAGCGGCAATGCAGGTGCGGCCAGATCGCGATCGGCATCGCCCGTGGATCCGGTGCGCATGTTTGCCGGAATATGGCCAACGTCTCCGACCGAAAGCACCTTGAAGCGTCCATCGGCTTCCACCCGGATGCGGGTGATGCTGGCGTGGCCCGGCGACATTTCCAGCCAGGATTTCGTATCCACGCCGAGTGCGCGAGTCACCAGATAGCGGATCACATTGCCGTGGCAAACCATCATCGCGGTGCGCGGTTTGCCCTGCGCTGGCTTGAAATATTCATCGAACACGCCATCCAGTTGCTTCTTGCATGCAGCCATGCTGGCCGGATCTTCCTTGTCTGCCACTTCCTTGCGCCAGGTGGGTGGCGTGCACTCCTCCAACCCCTCGATGACCGAGAAGCTTCGTCCCGGAAACTCCTGCGCAATGGCCGCAGCGGTATCGCGCGCGCGCTGCATCGGGCTCACATACAAGTCATCGAATCCGCCCGGGAAACCCACCAGGCGTGCACCGGCCATCTGCGCCTGTGCCACACCAAGCACCGACAAACCCGGGCCGAGTCTCTTGTCGGCATCGGGGTTGGGCAGATAGTTCCCATGGCGTACCAGCACGATGGTGCGCGCGGCCGATTCAGGCAGCGCATTTGTCTTGTCAGCGGCTTCGGACGGAACTGTCGCGATCAGACAGACAAGGACAACCAGCACCTTCATGACCATTGCTCATTCTCCGGGCTTGCGAAGTCGGTCAGGGATTGAACTGACCTACCAGGGTGACACCGCTGTAGTTGGACCACGCATACAGCATCACGTGCCAGGTTCCCGCCTGCGGCGAGGCAATGACGCAGGTTTCCGTGCTGCTGGATGAGGTGGAACTGCAATCGTAAACCTGCTGGGTAGGCGGCGAACCCCGGCGAACATAGAGATCCATGTCGCCCGTGCCACCGCTGCTGCTGAAGCTGAGATTGGTCGCACCCGCTGGAACCTCCAGGGTGAAATAAATGGTGCCGCCGGTGGTATCGGAAAGGCCGACCACCGGCACCCCATTCTGCAAGGGACCGCCACCTGGCGATACCACCACATTGCGCACGCGATCATCGGACGCACCATCGTCATCGGTCACCGTCAGGGTGACCTGGTAACTGCCGCCCACAGCGTAGGTGTGTTTCGGATTGGCAATGGTGGAATTGCCACCGTCACCAAAATTCCAGGCATGCGAGACGATGCTTCCATCATTGTCCGTCGATGTGTCGGTGAAATTCACATCGAGGCCATTGGCCAGCGAGCTGAAATTGGCTGTCGGCGGCTGGTTCGGCAGGGCTTCAAAGCCGTGTGCGAAAATCAGGTCGGAGGCCTGGCTGGTGCCCTTGGCCACTTCACCGAGGAAGGCAAGGCCCAGTTGTGCAAACGGCACGCTGTGTTCAGCGCTATCGCCCATGTTGACCAGCAAGTCATTCACGCTGTGGATCTGTTGGAAATCATGGCCCATGCCACCGCCCTCGAACAAAAACGAGGATGGATAGCCGGACGAAGTCCAGGCAGCGTGATCCGAGCAGGCATACCCACACGGGCTGCTGCCACGACTCATGCCCAGAGGCGCGAGGTAGGCGTCGAACAACTGGCCCATGAACGCATTCAAGGTTGAGCTGGTGAAGTCGTTGATGATTTCGATCTCGACCTGCCCGGCCTCGTGGTAGTTGGTCATGTCCAGTTGCAGGGCGCCGACCACGTTGATGCCATCCGCCTGGAAAGACTGGGCAATCGCCTGCGAGCCATTCAAGCCCACTTCCTCGGCGGCATAGCCCATGAATTTGACGGTGCGTTGCGGACGGAAGTTGCTGGCCATGGCCACGCGCAGGATTTCGGTCAGGCTGGCGATACCGGACGCATCGTCATCGGCACCCGGCGCGCGTTCGGTCAAGGGCGGCTGGCTGTCCTGATGGTTGATGGAATCCAGGTGTCCGCCCAACACCACCACTTCATCCGGCAGGGTCGTGCCCTGAATGGTCAGGATCACGGATGGCTGGCCGCCGCAATCACCGCAGTCAGTAAACAACTCCGCACTGACGTCGCTGCGACCGTTGGCGAGCGCCAGCCAGGTGTCGCGGATCCAACCCGCCGCCTCGGCACCGGTGGCACTTGCGTAATAGCGGTTCTGGTAGGCCTGCAGGTGGCTGATGGTGTTGTAGATGTTGAGATCATCCACCTGCGACAGAAAATCATTCACCACATTGGCGTTGTCGATGGTGTAACCACCCATCGGCTCAAACTGCGCGGCCGATCGGCTGAGGTCGCGCGCAAGGAAGGCTTCCGCAGCGGCACGGCTCGGGAACGAGAAAAATCCACCACAGCGACGCTCTTGCTGGTGAACGTGCCGCCCCAGGGCATCCACCTGTTCCGCATTCAGTTCGGCCAGCATGAGGGCGTTGCCCAGCGCATCGACGCGCGGCGCAGCGGAAACCGCCAGCTCCGGCATGCCCTGCCAGGTTTCCTGGGCGGTAACCACATAGACCGGTTTGCTCGCCGGGTCATCACCCGATGGCATGGCCAAGGCCTGCGTGGTGCTCATGGAAAACACGGCACCCAGCGCTATACCGGGTAGCAATTTCATTTGCAGCATGACGGGAAAACCTCGGAATCCGGCACCGGATGGCAGCCAATGCTCGATCATGCCGCGCCCACGCCACTGGCGGCAAGCTCCCGGTGGACTTCAGGTTCCGCGCACGCGCAGGGTCAGGCCCTTGAGGAAGTTGCGCAGCATCTAGTTACCACAGACGCGGTAGTTCATGTGACCTGGCTTGCGGAACAGGGCCGGCAACTCGGGTTTTGCAACCGGGAAACCGGCGCTTTCGTCAATTGCGCAAAATCTTCTCGCCGCCTTACAACCTTGGTAGAGTATTATTTCGACAAATGGACCATATTTTGAAATGAGGACGGAAGAATGAAACGTTGGACAAGAATCCCTTCGTGTAATTTCTTCCGGTGCACATCAAAGCAGTTGGACTTGATGCTTTTGGCGCTCTGCTTCGCGGCTATCATTGCATCACCCTTGTTGTCTGCCGCTTCGATATCCGCGAGCTCTTATCATTCCTGCGCAATTGCATCATCCGGCCAGATGAGTTGCTGGGGAGAAAATGCTTGGGGCACGCTTGGAGATGACACCTTTGCCGACAGTCGGGTTCCGGTCACCGTCAATGGTCTGGCGGACGCGGATTCCGTTTCATCTCGGTCCCTTCATACATGCGCCGTTCGCGATGGTGGAACTGCGGTTTGCTGGGGATGGAATTCGGTTGGACAACTTGGAGATGGTACGACGAATTCTCATCCTGCCCCTGTCGCAGTTGAAGGACTCACAAACGCAATGGATATTGCTGCCGGAGCGGAACACACGTGCGCCTTGAAGGGCGACGGAACCGCTGCCTGCTGGGGAAATAATCAAAACGGTGAACTCGGTATCGGCAATCTGAATCCCAGCTTGATTCCGGTGGCGGTGACAGGGGTATCCGATGCCATTGCCATTGCTAGTGGGAACTATCATTCCTGCGTACTTAGGAACGACGGCTCCGTGGTGTGCTGGGGGAGTGGCGAAGCTGGCCAACTTGGGAATGGCAGCTCTACGAACAGTCCAGTGCCCGTCCAAGTTGTTGGGTTGACTGATGCCGTAAAGATTGCAGCGGGTCATTCATCCACCTGCGCCATAAGAAGCGACGCCACGGTGGTTTGCTGGGGCTTGAACTACTACGGCCAACTGGGCAACGGTTCAACCCAATCCAGCAATGTCCCTGTTGTCGCAAGCGGACTTTCGGGAGCTTCCGCGATCAGCGTGGGCGATTTCCATGCATGCGCGATCACACTCAATGGCCAGGCAAGCTGTTGGGGAGACAACCGCTTGGGCCAGCTGGGTGATGGTACGCGGGAGTCCCGGTTGACTGCTGTTCCTGTCCAGTCACCGTTTGATTTTGAATCAATCTCTGGCGGAGCGAACCATACTTGCGCGATGCTCGAGAATGGAAGCGCAACGTGCTGGGGGAGCAACCGGGATGGACAAATTGGAAACGCAATGCTGGCCATTGAAGTCTTTCCCTCTACGGTCGCCATGGAAGGTAGTGCGGCATCCATCTCCGTCACAGAAGGGCATGCTTGCGCACTGAAGCAAAGCGGAGGGGCAAGCTGCTGGGGAAACAATCAATCAGGTCAACTTGGAAACGGTGACAATGTTTCAAGCACGTTTCCCGTTCCGGTGAATGGCATTTCCGATGCAACGGCAATTGTTGTTGGTGGCTTTGGTCCCCTGGCTCATTCGTGCGCCATTCGCCCTGACAGCACCTTGGCATGCTGGGGATACAACGCTTACGGTCAGCTGGGCGATGGAACCTACACATCCCGTACAAGTCCAGTCACCGTCAGCGGGCTGACTGGAGTTGCTTCGGTTTCGGCTGGATTTGGATTCACCTGTGCGAACATGAACGATGGAACTGCTGCATGCTGGGGCAAGAACGATTATGGGCAGCTGGGCCATGGGGACAATTTTGGGCACTCAACTCCCGTTTCAGTTTTCGGACTAACCGGCGTAACGAGTGTATCGACTAGCGATTTGCACGCATGTGCCACGAAGGCAGACGAAACCGTGGCGTGCTGGGGTTACAACGGCGCGGGCCAACTTGGCAACGGAACGCACAACACCTATTTTTCCCCTGTTGCAGTAGTCGGACTTTCCAATGCGGTCGACGTTTCCGCAGGCTCGAACCACACGTGCGCAAGAAGAAGTACCGGTACGGTCGCATGCTGGGGAAGCGGTTCGAGCGGACAGTTGGGTACCGGAAACCCGTCCAGTAGCAGCACGCCTGTTGCCGTCCCCAACCTTGTAGGCATCTCAGGGATTTCTGTCGGAGGATCTCATAGTTGCGCCTCCACATTCGCGGGCACCGTTGCGTGCTGGGGCAGAAATCTTGAAGGACAGCTTGGAGATGGCAGTACAAACCAGCGCTACAGCCCCGTTCCTGTCACAGGCCTGGTCGATGTGGTCGAAGTAGATGCTGGCAGGGATAACAGTTGTGCAAGACACGTCGATGGAACGTTGTCTTGCTGGGGTTCAAACGACGATGGACAAGTGGGTAATGGATTCAAGGGGTATTTCGCCACGCCACAAACAGTGCAAGGATTTGGTGACACCGTAGTGCGGAATGGGTTTGATTTTCCCCTCTGACTTGCGGGTTTTTTCGACTGCCATTCGCGGCAAGAGCCGGGGCACCCATAAATCCGCCAGATCGGATCGAAAGGGGTCAGGATCGAAGGGGGTCAGAGTCATTGATTTTTGATCAAACAGATTGCTCAGAGACTCGTCGATCAAGTCGAAGGAGGAATTGATGCCCCCTACGGACTTCCGCTGACGAGATTCCCAACTTCAAGGCGATTTGCAACGTCACCGGTGGCGAACTGATCGCCAGTTGCGACTTCGACAACCAGCCTTGGCGGGTCAAAGGCAGCGCGGCCAGTTTTGCCTACAGCGCCGATGGCGCGGTGTTCAAGAGTGTGACCGCAGGCAACACCATCACCTGGTTCGGGCCGGGCGGTTATGAAGGAACCCGCGTCAACAGCAGCCTGACCCAGCGCCATGAGCTGGGCCCGGTGATCGTGCCGCGGCAGAAAGGGCCGAATCCTTCAAGGCCGTGCTGCGGGATCGCCTCGGTTCTTAAGTGATACTGGCGGATGGCAGCCCCGGCCACTTCACCGGTTTGCATACCGGCCCCAATCCCTGCGTGGAAGGACGCTACAGCGTAGCGTCTTGACCAAAAATCAGGTTGCGCGCAAGCGCAGGGTCAGGCCCTTGAGGAAGTTGCGCAGCATCTGGTCGCCGCAGGCACGGTAATTCTTGTGCCCGGGCTGGCGAAACAGGGCCGACAACTCGGGTTTTGCAACCGGGAAACCGGCGCTCTCAAATATCGCGTGCATGTCCTCATCACGCAGTTCAAACGCCACGCGCAGTTTCTTCAGTACCAGATTGTTGGTGATGCGATTCTCCACCGCACGAGGCGTACCATCGGTTCGAGCACCACGCCGTTCGGTAATCAACCCATCGAGAAAGCGCGAGAGAACCGTGTCCGGGCACTCCAGATAACCGGCCTCCCCTTCACGTTTCAGCATGGCTTGGACATGCGCAGCTTCAATCGGAAACTGCGGCTCGGGCAAGCGCGTGATTTCGGCCACCTTGCGCTCGCCGAGATCCAGCATGTAGCGCACGCTGCGCAGTACATCGTTGTTGATCATCAATGCTCATCCTGATGGTGGTTTGATCGCGCGTCCCTTTTGGCGAGATTGTCACCAGCGGATCATGCAACACTTTTGATGCTGTTGGTCCTGCCAATCCCCTTCATCGGAATCCACGGATGAGCGAGAAAGATCCCAAGTCCTTGAGCTTCCCGCCAAAGCGCATGGGTGCAGCGCTGGAATTGCCCCAGGTTCTCGGGTGCGTACGGGCTGTCGTGCTGCTCGCGCTGCTGATCATTCTTGGCGGCTGTGTATCACCGCAGACACGAGGCCCTGCCAGAACGCCTGATGAAGTCCGCGCCCAGTTGATTCATTTGATTCCGCCGAAAACGCCGGATCGCGCGGGCTGGGCTGCCGATATCCAGTCAACCTTCCAGTTGCTGGAGATTCCGCCCAGCACCGAAAACCTGTGTGCGGCGCTGGCCGTCATTGCCCAGGAATCGACCTTTGTCGCCGATCCGTTGGTACCCGACCTGGGTCGTATTGCGCGCAAGGAAATCGAGCATCGTGCCGCCCGGTACCACGTCCCCGCCTTTGCCGTGGGCGTTGCGCTCAAGCTCAAGTCGTCCGATGGTCGCAGCTATGCGGAGCGCATCGCCCGCGTGCGCAGTGAGCGCGAGCTGAGCGAAGTCTATGAAGACCTGATGGGTCGCGTACCGCTGGGACGACAGTTGTTTGCCGATTCCAACCCGGTACGCACTGGCGGGCCAATGCAAGTGAGCATTGCCTTTGCAGAGCGGTACGCAAGCGAGCATCCCTACCCGTTTTCCGGTGATGGCTCGATCCGCCACGCCGTGTTCACGCGGCGCGGTGGCTTGTATTTCGGCATCGCCCACCTGCTCGATTATCCGAACCATTATCCAAGGCACATCTATCGGTTTGCCGACTTCAATGTCGGTTGGTATGCCAGTCGAAATGCCGCGTTCCAGAATGCACTCAGCATTGCCAGCGGAGTGCCACTTGCGCTCGATGGCGACCTGCTCGTTGCTGGCAAGCCCAGTGCGACCGAAGAGGCGGCGCGCTCACTCGCTGCGCAATTGGGATTGAGTGATGCCAGTATCCATCGCCAACTCGGGATGTCGGGCAGTCTGGCTTTCGAGGAGAGCGCGTTGTATCGCGGCGTGTTCGAGATTGCCGAGCGTCGCAAGGGCAAGCCCTTGGCGCGCGAGATGATTCCGCAGATCCGCCTGCAAAGCCCGAAGATCACACGCAAGCTGACCACGGAGTGGTTCGCCAATCGCGTGCAGACGCGTTATCAGCGATGCGTCAATGAGGCGTTCGCGCGGATCGACGATCCATAGCCTTCGAAAGTCACTGGGTCCCGGATATCGCTGCGCGATTCCGGGATGACGAGGTTTTCCAGCAATTCAATGGATTCGCTGCGCGTGTCTTCCCTGCGCAATTTCCACTCCCCGACGATGGACGAGTGACCTACTTGCCCAGTTCGTAGAGATAGTCGACGAAGGACATCACCGCGCCGTCGTAACCTTGCACCTTCGGATTTTCCGACTCGATCAACATGTACTCATCCGGTGCATGGGCACCGCTGCCGTGGCCGAGGCCAAAGTGTCCCGAGGCAAGACTGAGCGGCGGATTGGTAAAGATGAATCCCGGATACGAACCGGCGTTGCGCGGCCACAGGGTGGGATTCAGCCCGCTGGCCTTGAGCACCTTGACCTGGGCCTGCATCAGGGGCGAATCCGCGCGGGTACTGGTTGGGTCGTAACCGCCACTGACCTTTACCTCGATATCCCCATAACCGTGCTTGGCCAGATGGGCCTTCAGCGCCGCGACCGCGTCGTCGAAGTGCATGCCGGGTACGAGGCGCATGTCGATCTTCGCCACCGCACTGTGCGGCAGCACGGTCTTGCCACCAGGGCCGGTATAACCCGCCACCAGGCCTTCAATGTTGATGGTCGGCTGTGACACCAGGCGCTCCATGGCGGCTTGCCAGGCAAGGTCATCGATCCAGTGCTGCACGCCGAGTTGCTTCTTGTACTTTGCCTCATCGCGCCTGGCCGCGGCCGCAGCGACCATGGCCTTCTCATCGGCGCTGATCAGTGGCGCCTTGGGATAGTTGTCGACGGTGATGGTGTTGCCATCGTCGGAGACCAGGGTGTCCAGCGCCTTGACCAGACGCCAGACCGGACTGTCGACCATTGCCTTCAGCGAGGAATGCACGTCCTTGGCCGGACCCCTGCCCCACTTCTCGCCGCTGGCGATGAGCTCCAATTCGACGATGCCCTTGGCACCCAGGCTCACGGTGATTCCGCCATCCAGATCCTGGCTTGCGGAAGGCATGAACACACCCACGGTTTTTGCCAAGGCTGCCTGTACCTCGGGATTGAGTGCCAATTGGCCGATATGCGGAGAACCGATTTCTTCCTCACCTTCGGCAACCAGCACCAGGTTGACCGGAAGCTTCTTGCCTGCGCCGCGAATGGCATGCAGGGCCGCAAGCAAGGCCGACTCCGGCCCTTTCTGGTTGACCGCGCCGCGACCCATCAACACCTTGCCGACGCCGGGCTTGTCGATGATCTTTGCTTCCAGCGGCGGCGAGCTCCACTCGGCAGGATCGAACTGCTTGACGTCATACATGAAGTACAGGCCCACCGATTTTTTTGCGCCGGCATCAAGCGTGGCAAACACGCCCGGTTTTCCATCCGTCTGGAGGATCTCGACCTTCTGGAAACCCGCTTCTTGCGCAAGCTTGGCCATGTACGCGGCACCTTCCTGCGAGTTCAGGTTTTCCGCCGCGATGGAGGGAAGCGCGATCCAGTCCTGCAGGCGCTTGATGTTGTCCGCGTGCTGTTTTTCGACTTGGGCATGAATGGCTGCGCGCTGCGGGGTTGCGGCGAAGAGTGCACCGGAGCCAAATACGGAGAGAGCCAGCACACACGCGCTGGCGAGAGGACGGGTCGGGAATCGATACGCGGAAACGGTGCCTTTCATGGGTTCACTCCGAGGGTCGGTCAATCACGCCATCGCCGATGGTAGCGGAATGGTGGCGATCGGTTTCGCTGCGCTGCGCAAGGCCCTGTCCGGGTGCGCACGGCTACAATCCACGGGTCCTGCCAACTTGGCCAACACCTCATGCGAAGAATCACGCTCGCCTGCCTTGCATCCAGCCTTTCCATCCTGCTTTCAGCATGTGCATCGACCCCACCCGCGGCCTCGGTTTCGCACTACGACCTCCTGATCCGCAACGGCAGCGTCTACGATGGCAGTGGCGCACCGCCAAAGCAGGTGAGCGTAGCGGTAAACGGCGATCGAATCGCAGCCCTGCTTCCGGTTGGTACCAAGGTCGAAGCGACGACTGTCATTGATGCAGAAGGCAAAGTCGTCGCGCCGGGATTCATCAATGTGCTCAGTTGGGCGACGGAGTCCCTGATCGCTGATGGCCGCGGCATGTCCGACACGATGCAGGGTGTGACCCTGGAGATTTTCGGTGAAGGTTGGTCGGGTGGTCCCTTGACCGAGGCCATGAAGGCCGATGCGATCAAGCAACAGGGGGATTTCAAGTTTCCTATCACCTGGACCACGTTGGGTGAGTACCTGGAACACCTGGAAAAATCTGGAATAACGCCGAATGTGGCCTCTTTCGTGGGGGCGACCACGGTGCGTATCCACGAACTGGGCGAAGGGGATGTCGATCCCACGCCAGAGCAGCTTGCCCGTATGCAGGGCCTGGTTCGTAACGCCATGCGCGAGGGCGCGCTGGGGGTGGGAGCCTCGCTGATTTATCCACCTGCGTTTTTTGCCGAGACCGGTGAGCTGGTTGCACTGGCCAAGGCTGCGGCCGAATCCGGCGGCGGCTATGTCGCCCACATGCGCAGCGAGGCCGACCAATTCCTGCCGGCGCTGGAGGAAACCATCACCATCGCGCGCGCCACCGGCCAGCACGCCGAGGCCTATCACCTGAAAGCGGCCGGCGCGCGCAATTGGCCGAAGATGGCGCAGGCGGTTGCACGCATTGATCAGGCACGCAGCGAAGGTTTGGACATTGCCGCAAACATGTATGCCTACACGGCCGGTGCCACCGGATTGACGGCCGCCTTGCCGCCCTGGGTGCAGGCCGGTGGCCATGACGCCATGATCAAACGCCTCAAGGATCCCGCCACCCGCCAGCGCGTGATCGCGGAGATCAAGGGCCCTGCCAACGGCTGGGAAAACCTGCGTGAACTCGCAGGCGACGATGCCAAGGTGATGTTCATCGGTTTCCGCAGCGAAGCCTTGAAACCCTTGACCGGCAAGACCCTGGCCGAAGTGATCGCCCAACGCGGTACCTCACCGGAAGACACCATCCTCGATCTCATCATCGAGGACAATTCGCGCGTGGACACCGCGTATTTCCTGATGAGCGAGGAAAACGTCGAGCTGGGATTGAAGCAAGCCTGGACCAGCCTGGGTTCCGATGCCGAGTCTTCGGCACCGGAAGGCGTGTTTCTGAAATCCAGCACGCATCCGCGCGCGTACGGCAATGTGGCGCGATTCCTTGGCCACTATGTGCGTGATCGAAACCTGATGCCATTGGCGGAAGGAATCCACCGCCTCACTGGACTACCGGCGAAGAACTGGAAATTGAAGGACCGTGGCTGTCTTGGCGTGGGCTGCCATGCCGACATCGTGGTGTTCGATCCGCAAACCATCGCCGATCACGCCACCTTTTCTGAACCCATGAAGTACTCAAGCGGCGTCAGTGATGTCTTCGTCAATGGCGTGCAGGTATTGCGCAACGGCGAACACACCAATGCACGACCGGGACGCGTGGTACGCGGCCCGGGTTGGACAGGTCAATCGCGCTCAACGCCGGCTCCGACCTCGCGGCCTTGAGCCGGCCTACGAAACTGCGCAATGCGCTCGTTGGTCGAACTGCACGGTTGCGATTCGGGCGGGTGTAGGTCGGTTCAAGCGGCGCAGCCGTGGAACCGACATTCGAGGGGATGGATGGCTTGGCAACAACGTTAACTTCGGCTCCGGCCTCGCGGCCTTGAGCCGACCTACGAAGCGGGATTTGCGAGGGCGAAATCGAGCGCAGCGCGCACTGCCGCAACTTGAGCCGCACTGCATTGCTCGGGACTGACACGCGGACTGTCCGGGTAAACCTCGGTAGTCGTGGTATAGCGCGCACCGGTGATGCTGGCGCACAAGCCAAGGCGCTTGAGTGGATAGCGGATCAACCCATGCGCCACCACGTCCGAGCCGATGATCGTGCCATCCGCATCGGCGGGAGCGATGTGGGTCACCTGCGATACCGCATCAATGATTGCGTTCTGGAATTCAGGCTGCGGATTCTCGGTGTCGTCGACCAGGTAGAAACCATCCGGAATGGTGCCAGGGGCAAATGGAACGCCATCGCGCGCAGCCAGTGCCGGACGGAACTCGGATTCATCCGTATCTGTGGTTTCGTGCAGGTCGATGTGAACGATGAAATTGCCGCGCAGCGGATTGACCAGATTCCAGAGCGCTGCCGATTCGGCCGCCGGACTGTCCGCGTAAAACGAGCGGTTCGGATCGATGGCATCCGGATTCCAGCGCTGGATGCGCTCGAATGCCCAGGGCGAGACACACGGTGCGATCAGCAGGTTCAACTTGCCCGCGTATTCACCCGCGTATTTCTCGGCAAACTGCAAGGCACCCATGACCCCACTGGTCTCGTATCCATGCACCCCACCGGTGACCAGGGCTGTCGGCAGTGACTCAGTCCAGGTACGGTTGCGAATCGAAAACAGTGGGTAGCGACCATCCGGCGGGTAATTCAACTCGCCGTATCGGACAACTTCAAACCCTCGCCCAAGGGCATCGATCCTGCCCAGTACCTCGTCGGCATAGCTGCGCCGCTTGCGCTGTTGCTGACGCCAGAGGTTTCTCTCGGTAACGGTCCAGGCGCGGCCCGGCGTGCCGGGAATCGGGACGGCAGATCGTGAACTCATGAGACAGGTGCTTCCGGTTCGAGAACAAGCGTGCCGACTGTATCACCATGGTACGCGACGATTCGCCGCATTCCGCCGGCCGGCAGCATGGCTTCTGCGGTGGTGAAAGCGGTTATGGTCAAGGGGCGCCACTCGATTCCATGAAAAACGAGCGATTCGGCGACGCCTGTGCCGCGGGACCAGTGTTGCCTTGAGTGCCATCTGGGGAAATCACGGCAAGTGACTAATCTGGCACAAAATTTGCTGACACGAGTGTCAGATTTTCCACTACCTCGGATCGCCTTGCTGAAGTTTGCCAGCCCGCTGTTGTGCGCAATTCTCTTGCTGGCAGCGTCCGCGGTCCCGGCAATGCACCAGGCAATCGAGCCACTGCCACTGTTCGAGCTGGCGGCTCCTGCTTTCACCACGTTTACCCTGCACGACGGCCTGCCCGCTTCGGTCATGACGGGCGTGATCGTCGACCGTGAGGGGTTTGTGCTCGCCTCATCGGCCAACAACATCGTGCGCTACGACGGCAGTCACTGGGAAACCGACACGCCCTACGCGTCCGAGGGTACGCTGCCCACGCTTACCTTGCGCCACGATGGCTCACTCTGGGCGGCATTCCGGGATACCGGAATCGCCCGCTTCGACGGCAGCAGCTGGCAGGTCCACGCGGAGTTTCCGACCCGCTTTGTTCGTCGTCTGGCGGAAACGCGGAACGCCGACGGCAGCTACGACTTCTGGGGCCTGAGCACGGACCGCGGGTTGTTTCATTTTGACGGTCAGCAATGGCAGGAAGCGACAGGAAATTCGCAGCTTCCACATGATTTGCTGAGCATCAATATCACGCACCGTCTGCTCGGTGGCGAGCGCCTGTGGGTCGGGTGCGGAAATGCCGGCCTTTGGTTCCGCGAAGGCAAGGGCGACTGGCAGCGCTTTGCTCCTCCTGGATTCGATGGCGGCCAGATCGAAGACATGCTGGTGACGCATGTCGATGGCAAGGAACAGTTGTGGATTTCCGCGTTCGGTTCCGGCCTGTGGCGCCTCGACGACTCCGGCTTGCGCAAATGGTCGATGCAGACGGGTGATCTGCAGACCAACAGTATCTATGCATTGGCCGAAAGCACGCTGGATGACGGACAGACGGTGATCTGGCTGGCTTCGCGTGCCGGTTTGGTTCGCGTATACAAGGATCGCGTGCGCACCTTTGGCCGGGAGTTCGGCTTGCCATCCGAGGTGATCCGCGACCTCAAGGTCTGGAACAGCCCCGACGGAACGCCCGTGCTTTGGCTGGCCACCGAAGGCGGCATGGCACGCGCCTTGGCCAACGTGACACCGTGGAGCACGCTGTCGTTGCTGGGATCCAAGGGCACGGGTGTGTTTGCAGTGTTGGTCGAGCCGCATCAAGGCGAAGAACGTTTGTGGGTGGGGGCGGATCAGGATGGTGTGGCCGTCTACGAACATGGCATCTGGCAACAGTTCGAAACACTGGCAGGCCGCCGTGCTTCTGCGGTTCGCGCCATCCGCAAGATTGCGGATGACTCCGCAGGCCAATCAGTCTGGATCGGATTTGGCGAAAACGAGCTGGTACGTGCTAGTGAATCACTGGATTTCAAACGCATCGAAGCACCATGGCCAGTCTTGCCTGGACAATCCGTTCTCGATATCCAGGGAGTCTCGTTGGGTGGTACGCGCGAAATCTGGATAGCCACCCGCAAGAGTGGGCTGTATCGGATGCGCCATGGCGCGTGGCAAACCATGTCACCCCCCGAAGCTTCGCAGGACTGGCGCAGCACGGCCATTACCACTCAGGTTGATGACAAGGGACGAACCTGGCTGTGGGCAACCAGCTCGCTGGGGCTGCTTCGCTACGATGGCGAACATCTGACCCTGGCCTTGCCGCTTCAAGACAAACTCAAGTCCAACTTGCTGGGCATCAGCCTGTTTGCAGATGCAGACAAGTCCGTGCTCTGGATCGGCAGCAACAATGGTCTGGTACGGGTGGATGTGAGTGACCCATTGAAACCGCATATCTTGGCCAACGACCTGCCCGCGTCGCCAGATCCGGTGGTGTATGACGCGCTGAGGGATTCCAAGGGTCGAATCTACCTTTGCACCAACAACGGTGTTCAGCTCTTGACGCCAAGCACAACCGGGTACGCATCACGCATTTTCACGCGCCGCGATGGCATGCCGCATGACGAGTGCAACACCAATGCGCGCTTCATTGACTCCCATGACCGTTACTGGACGGGCACCCTCGGCGGCCTGGGAGTCTACGATCCATCGGCGGAGCGCCAGGACCTGCAACCCAAGCCGCTGAAAATCACCGGCATCTGGATTGGTGGGCAGCCGGCCGATCCGGAGCGAATCGAGTTGCAGCCGGCCCAGCGCAATCTGCGCATCAAGTTTGCCCTGCTTTCCTGGCTCAACAACGACAGGAGTCGCTTCCGCTCCCAATTGATCGGCGATGAATCCGAGCCGACGCCGTGGTCCGCTTCGAACGAACGCAGCTTCAATCACCTGCCGCCCGGAGCATACACGTTGCGAATCGAGGCCATGGACTACGCAGGCAACGCGAGCAGGCCCATTGATATTCCAATCCGCGTCATCCCCGCGTGGTGGCAAACCGGCGTCGCTCGGCTGGTATCGATCCTGGCCGCCATCCTGCTTTTCTACATGGCCCTGCAGTGGCGCATCCGCGCTCTCAAGCGCCAACGCCATCTGCTTGAAGCAGAGGTCGCAGACCGAACGCGTGACCTGAACCAGGCCAACGCTCGATTGACGGAATTGTCACTGCGTGATCCCCTGACCGGACTTGCGAATCGCCGCAAGCTGCATCAGGTTCTGCAGCAGGACAGCGCCAGCAACGATGCCCGATCCTGGAGCCTGATCTTCATCGATGTCGATCACTTCAAGGACTTCAATGACCGCTACGGTCACCCTGCAGGCGACGAGGCGCTGCGTGTGGTCGCATCGGCGATGCTTCAATGCGCGCCGGCTCATGCCTTGCTGGCCCGCTACGGTGGCGAGGAATTCGCCTGCCTGCTGCCGGGAAGTACCAACAAGGATGCGCGCGAGGTGGCAGAGTGCATGCGTGTGACCATGCGCAACCGGCAGGTTGCCGTGCCTGGTTCGTCGGTCCTGACCCAATTGACCATCAGTGCGGGTGTTGCTGATCGCGTCATCTCCGGGTCCGAAGACTTCCATGTCCTCCTGCGCAATGCGGACAAGGCGCTCTACGCCGCCAAGGCGTCAGGGCGCGATTGCGTATCCGTGCACGATGCGGTGAGAGCCGATGGTTCGGGTCCGGAAAAACGATGACGCAACCTGGTTCAACCGCCGCAGCCGCCACAACAGATCGATGGCAGTTGCTTGATTTCGCGAACGCTATACCCCGAATTGGTCAGCAGGCTGGTAATGTCCGCGCCTTCCAGCCAAGCCGTCACCCGCAGGGAATGGTCGACTGGATCGATGTCCACAAAGGCGGTTGCGTCGACCGACTGCAGCACATCGTTGATTGCAGCCACGTCCGGTGTCGCAGAAGCAAGTCGAATGCGGAATTCCATGTTGGACTCCAGATTGCGCGCGAACAAATACGCAGCTCGCATCGTGCCCATTCGCCGATCACGGCGCCCTGATCTGGATCAAAGGCTAGCCCGTCGGCATGCTTCGGCGGAGCTGCGCCGGTCAAACTCCAACCTGCCCAGGCAATAGGATAGGAGGATGGAACGCTATTCAGGCCCATTGCTGACCCGGCAACTTGCCGTGCTGTTGCTTGCCCGGCGTGATTCCGGTGCCCTTTCCTGGACGGCTTCGATGGATCTGGGGCGCAGCCAGGATCTGGTGAAGCTGGCCGCAGACGCATGGCAATGGCGCGAACAGTGCTTTCCCTACCCCTTCGATCTCAAGGATCGCACCATCCATTTCTGGGATGGCGAGGATTTTGTGCCCGTATCCCGCTATTCCGGTGCCTTGATCAAGCTCGTGCCCAGCGAGTGGGACGTTCCGACCTTCGAGATCGACGGCATCAAGATGCTGCCCACGGCGCGCGAATCGCCACTGGACGATGCGCGTCGCAAGGTGGCCCTGGTGCAGCCCGCAGGCAAG
>SHNG01000127.1 GCA_004295005.1 Gammaproteobacteria bacterium | reverse complement strand
TAGCCGAGCCGGGCGAGGATGCGTTGCAGACGATCGAGCATCGCCGGCTCGTCATCCACCAGAAGAATGGGTTTGGACATGACGACAGGGACGCTAACACAGGGGCTCGTTACAAAAAATGATGGATTTAATGGATGCCCCCGATGCTTGGCAGCTGTTAGGTTTGACGCCGCTCATCGCGACCAGGGGACAACCACATGCTGCGGAACTGCTTTCCACGCGCGTCGGGGCTCGCGCTGGCCTTGACCTTGGGCATGGCCATGCCGCCAGCGCACGCCATCGACTCCATTCCTTGCGAAACCACGCCCTTCGGCAACGCCAACCTGATGCTGGGCGATGCCGAGTTCATGTCCTTGCACAACGGCGTGGTGCCTGAGCAGGTCTTCGCCGAGTACCGCCTGCCCAGGGAGGGGGAAACCGAGGCGCTGGTGCCGGTGTACTCCAGCCCCTTGCTGGCCAGCGGTTTGCCTGCGGGGGCGTATTTCCTCGACGCCACGTCGGTGGATCTGGATGGCGATGGCCGCGATGAAATCGCCGTGGCCTACGGTGCACCGCCGAGCTTGGGCAAGATCGTGATCGGCGTATTCCAGCGCACCCCGGGTTTTACGCCCTCCGCCCAGCTCATGGATACCTGGACGCTGGACCTCGATGCCGAAGGCACCGGCATGACGACGCTGTCGGTGGAACTGGAAGCCGGCGATTTCAGCGGCACCTCCGGCATCGCCGAGCAACTGGCGCTGAAATGGCGCAGTCAGCAAGGGCCGGATGATGGCCGCATCAACGTGGTGGTGCTGACCGGCGCGGCAGGCGGCACGATCAACGAACTGGACAACGCCTGGGCCGGGCGCTTCCAGAGCACCGGCACGACGGGCGAATCCAGCCTGACCCACGGCGATGTGCTGCTGGATGGGCGCGATCAGATCATCGTGGTGTCGACGCAGGGCAGCAACCTGTACACCCACCTGCTCGAATTCAATGCGCCCGGCGCGCATGTCAACACGGGCCTGCCGATTGCTTCGGGCGATACCGCCATCGGCAGCCTGGCGTTCGCGAGCAACCTGTTCCCGTTTGTCGATGATGCATTCGTGTCCCCCGGTTCGAGCGATTGCCCCTGCACGCAGACCATCGTCCAGACAGGAAGCAGCGGACCGTTCCGCGTGGTCGCAACGGCGGGCAATCTGGTTGATACCGCGGCCGATGAACTGGCCGTGCTCTGGTCCTTTCCCGGTCAAGCAGAGCTCCGAAATGACTTCGGCACCTTGATAGGATCGAATTCCGGCACATTCCTGGCGCTTCGCCTGCTGCATTTCAGCCCCACTCGGGATGCGCCCGGAGCTGATGTCAGCGACGTGGCCATTGTCAGCAGCGGACCGGGACGCGATTTCGATTCCAACCTGGTGTCGGGCCCACGCAGCACGAATGCCGCCAGCAGGGGATTGCCGCAGGGCGAGTTCACCACAACGGGCTTTGATGCGGCGCAGGGCAATGTGTATGGCAGCAAGCTTGAACAGTTGGCGATTGTTCGTGCCATCAATGAAAATGGGGACCGACAAATCAAGGTCGATGTTCATTCTGCGCTGGTGCGATTGCAAGCCGGTTTCACTTTCGACGTGCTGGAAGCACTTGGGCCGTTTCCAGCCAAGTTCAGCAGTACGGCTGTCGGAGACATTGCATCCTGGCACTGGGATTTTGGCGATGGCTCCACTTCGGTTGCGGAGAATCCCTCGCACACCTACAACGCCACGGGCAGCTACCACGTCACCCTGACGGTGACGGACAGCGTGGGCCATGAAAGCAGTTACAGCACCACGCTGCAGGTCACCGGCGCGGCAAGCAGTGGCGGGCAGCTTGCCAGCTACACCTACCAGATGAATGCGGCAGAGGATGTTGCAGCGCGAACCAGCAGTACGTACGAATATCCCAGCCCAGGCACCATCATCGCAACCGTCAACAGGTTCTCCCCGGGTTCGCAACCACGCATCCGGGTTGCAGACATGGACCGCGACGGTCTGGCGGAGATCCTGACCAGCGCACAGTCCGTCCGCGACCGCTTCACGGTGGGCCCCACCGACGACAGCGTCTACAGCGCCACGATCTGGCGTTCGCGCTGGCAGATGGATACCACACAGATTCCCGCCGTGCTGGCCCAGGCGCATGCGCTCCAGGTGACGGCAACCTCGGCTTTTCCGAACCCGCAGCCGCCATTGCCGTTTACCCAATCGGCCCTGGTGGCCAGCGACTTCGATGGCGACTCGGTGCACGCCACGATTGGTTCGCAATGCGGCGCAGTGTACGAGCCGCAGTTGCGCAACCTGATCTGGATGCCGCCCTTCTTCTCGGCCCTGCAATCGGGTTCACTGGACAGCGGCTACATGTCGGCCTCGTTCGGCAACCAGCAAACCAGTGGCAGTGGCACCGAGAACCGTTCCGGCAGTTTCACCGGTCACAGTGTGTCTGCCTACCTCGGCATTTCCGCCGGCAACGACCCCGTGAGCAGCACAGTGTTCCAATACCGCGCCACGCTGACCGCCAGTGCCGGCCATGACTGGGAAAGTGCAAAAGGTGAAATCCACGGCGAAGAAAGCGAGCAGAGCTACAGCGAAGGCCAGGCCGCCACCCAGGGCGAGGCCCTGCTGGTCAGCGAAGGCAATTCCGCGTTCTGCTACACCTACGATGTGATCCAATCCAGCGGTCCGGTGCCGGACAGCGCCATGCGCATGTGCGAGATGGCCTTCACGGAGCGCAATGCGCAAACGGCGGAGCTTTGGAACGCGCAGTTCGTGTACGGCCAGACGGTGCCCAACTGGATGCCGGTACAGCGCGACTGGGCCAGCCAGGCCCTGTTCATTGCCCCCACCAGCACCATTCCCTTCCAGAGCGGGCGCGAAGCGGACAAGGCCACCGATGGCCTGTTCAGCACCGCCGCCACCAGCGTCACCACCAGCCAGCCGTATCTGGACATCGACTTGGGCGCAGTGAAACCCATCGAGGCGATCCGCATTTTCCCGGCAGCAAATGTCGACGAGAACGGTGCCTTGGTCACACCCATCGCATTCAACCTGGCATCACTCGACCTGCAAGGCTTCCATGTCTACGTCTCGGCGACGCCGTTTGCCGATGCCCAGGTGCCAAGCGGCGCGGGTGTGTACGAATTTGTGCCGCCGACCGACAACGGCATGGTCTACGACCGCTGGAACATCATGGCGCGCGATGGCTCATTCAATCCGCTCAATGTGCGCTACATCCGTTTGCAGCATCCGGATCAGGGCACGATCAACGTGGCGGAAGTCCAGGTGTTCACCACCACCCATTCCGATCCACCGGCTTATCCGCAAGCGGTCTGCCAGCCTGTGCCGGGAACCGGCTTCTTCCTGGCTCGGGTGTGGAATGCGCAAGCAGGCGGTTATCAGAACATCGAAGAACGCGGCGAAATGATGTGGGCAGGCACCAATGAAGCGAACACGCCCACCGGCGTGCTGCTCGCGAACGGTGATGATTGCGTCAACCATGCCGGCATTCGCCAGACCACGATCTGGAACAACTTGCGCATCGGCAACCCGGGCATCACCCATTCCTGGGATTCCACCTCCAACACCTCGCAAACCGTGGGCAGCTACGGCAGCTTCGAGTCGGCCACCCGGGTGGGCGCGGAACTCGAAGTGGAGCTGGGCAACTCCTACGTTTACGCCGTGGCTGGTCTTTCCTACGAAGCCACCTTCGGCCTGACCAGGGACAACCAATCGGTCAGCTACTGGGGCAATGGCCTGCAGATTGGCGGTTCGGTCGGCGGTTTCGACAACGAGCATCAGAATCTCGTGATGCCTTGCGGTTACTTCCCGCACCCCTATGCCTACCGCCTGACCGATCGCGGCAGCATCAACTACCAGCACGATCTCTACGTGGTCGATTACACGGTGGCGCAGCCGGACAACGGCAGTGCCTGGCAACGCGGTTCGGTGCCGCTGGAATGCTATGGGCAGGACGACACCATCTTTGCCGACGACTTCGACAACTAAAGGAGCATTACGATCATGAAACATTCAATGCTCATCATTGCCACCGTCCTTTTTGGCACATTCGCCCACAGCGCGTTGGCTGAGGTGCGATTCTCATCGGATGCGAAGTTCGTACGCGTCGAAGCGGCTGATGCCCTGCGCGCGCCGGACTCCACTTCCATGTTTGACGCGGTACCGATCAATCCGCAACCCGGTGAAACCTACCCTTCACATGCCGCAAGCTGGATAGAGCTCGGCAACGCAGGCAATGCACAAGCCTCGATCGACACGGTGCGCCTGTATGCGCATGCCCTCACCACCGCCGTGTACCAGCGCATCAAGGCGCGCTTTCGCTTGTGGAATGCCCACGATGGCGCCAGCGATCCGGTGTTCCAGCGGCCGGTCGAGTTCATCGTTGATCTGACTGCGTGCCCGTGCAACTTCGATGCCGGGCAGGTGTATTCGATCGATCTGCCGCTGCCCAAGACCGTATTCACTGAAGGCCAGCAACTCGGCTTCAGCCAGTTGTGGTTGACCGATCCCGGCAGTGGCGTGCTGAGCATTTCAAACGAGCTGGTGCCGGCGCTGGATCGCCAAGGCATCACGCCACTCGTTGGCAGCGTGCTGGCCAGCTACGGCAATGCCGGGCGCAGTCCGGAAGACCTCAACTACCTGCCGGCCGACAGCATTCCCGTGGCGGGACTGGGCCTGGGCCTGTTCGGCGATCCCATGCAACTGGATATCTGTACCGGCGCCTCCGACTTCCAGCACCAGTTCCAGGAAGAGTTCGATGACGCCAGCCTGTTCTTCCAGCGTTGGCGTGCGACGCCGAACTTTGGCGCGCTGACGATCGGTTCCGGCTATCTGGCACTGGACGCTTCCGGCAACGCGGCACAGTTTCCGTATGTCGCCTCGCGTCCCGCTTCCATAGTGATTCCGCCCAGCGGCGATTTCATGGTGCGCTGGATTGCCCAATACACCGGAGTTGGCCCTGCCGGTGATGGCGAGATGGTGATCTCGCGCGGAACGCCGCTAAACGGCGATCTGGGTGGAAGCGTTCCCACCGCGCTCAGGTCATGGCAAGACCAAGGCGGTTACTACATCTATGTCGCCGACGCGGGCGGCACGCAACAAGTTGCCGGCGGCAATGGCACCGACCTGCACGACATGACTTACTGCTGGGTCGATGGCAATGTGGAGCTGTGGAAGGATGGCCAGATCATCCTGAGCCAGAGCGCACAACCCGCTGATCGCCCGGACTCGATCTGGCTGGGCAACCCGGTTGTTGCCGGCGGCGGGCCATGGAATCCGCTATCGATCCAGCGCATCTGGGTGCGCGGTGACCAACCCAGCCTTGCCGACCTCATCTTCCGCGACGATTTCGAATTTCCACCGAACGGGGACTGATCTCGGGGACCCAGGCAGACACGCGAGCCGGGTTCAGCACTTGGCATATTTCCAGTAACGCGTCTTGCCCTCGGCGATCCACGCGGTTGCCTCGGCAATGCGCCGGGCGCGGGTGGCTTCCTGCTTTGCATCGAGAATCCATTCCAGATACTCACGCTGCTTGCCCGGCGTGAAGGCGGCAAAGTTTTTCTTCGCCCCGGCTGCGCGCGCCAAGGCCTTGGCGAAGTCATCGGGCATGGTCAATGCAGGTTTGGGCGTGTCGCGCTTGAAGGCCGGCAGCTTGGCGCCGGCATCGATGGCCTTGGCGGCCTGCCTGAGGTGGGCCAGCAAAGTGCGTCTGGCCGGCAGATCGGACAAGTCCGTGATGCGACCGTAGTGGCCCATGGCTTCGTTGCGTTTGTCAGCCTGTCCCTTGCTGGTATCCAGCATCGGCACGCCGTAGGCCACGTGCTGTTTGAACGCTGCCATTCCGGCCAGGATCCTGCCGCCGTGGGTGAAATGCGGCGCGCTCCATTTCATGGTTTCCACGGCTGTGGGACAGGCCTCGTGCACGAGCGCACGCAAGTGTTCGAGAATCGGCCGGGCAAATGGCGCAGCCTTGGCGATGTAGGCATCGATTCGCGGATCGGATTCGGACATGGCGCTTCCCGCTTTTTGGCGACGATGGACAGCGAGATCCTACTCCACCCGAGTGAAGCTCAGGGCCGCGCCAGCCGTTGCAGGTGAAAGGCATCCGCGATTCGCCACTGCATGCCGGCAACGACCGCGTGCATGAGCAGGAAATGCCGGTCGAACCCGGTGGATCGTTCGCGCTCGCGCAAGGCCGCATCCTTGCCTCTTGCGTAGTAGGTTTGCAGCAAGGCGACGCTGTGTTCTTCGGCGGTTGTCTCGCGAGCTACCGGTTCATGTCCGAGCGTGCGGATCATGGCTTCGGCAACCGACCAGGTCGACCACGGATTCTGTCCGCTGACCAGGCGGCCATCGACGACGGTGTTGTCCAGGTAAAGCGGACCTTCCCGATAGGATGCGCCATGCTCCTGCAGGCGATCCTCCAACAGAAAGGGGAATAGCTTGCGCGCATCCTCGATCAGGAACAGTTCTTCCGCGTTGCTGAAGCCGGTCAGCCTACGTCCGTCGATCAGCAACCTTCCGTCGCCCAGGCGCACATTGAGCAAAGCGGCCGGCCCATGGCAAACCGCGCCGATCACGCCACCAGTTTCGTAGACCTGTTTCACGATGCGCTGGATGTCGCGGTTGTCGGGGAAATCGAACATCGTCCCCTTGCCGCCGACAAAGTACACGGCGGCATAGTCGGCGGCTTCTATCGCGGCCAGCGGCAGCGAGTTGTTCACCTTGTGCATGGCCTGGGCATCATTGAGGAACGCGTAGTCGGCTTCTATCAGACCATCATCACGTCGCATCGGCGGCTCGCCACCGAGTGGGCTTGCAATGTCGACTTCGAAACCATTGGCTTTGAACACTAAATAGGCACGGGACAGTTCGGTCAACTCGAACCCGGCCTTCTTGTCGGACGTGCCGATCATGGGCGTGCTGGTGACGACGGCAAGGATGCGCCCACGATTTTCCTTCAGGCCATCGCGCACAAAAGCCAGGTCGGAAACGCGTGTTTCGGGATTGGCCTCGGCCTGTGCGTCGAGGTCAAATCCGAGCAGGTAGAAATAGGCCCCAACGCCCACCAAGACCAGCGCGCCCAGGCTGATCGCCAATCCGCGTATCCATCGTGAATTTTTCATGTTCATGTTCCGCCGTGTTGCCCGTGATGGGCACACTCTAGGCAGGCGGTGTGAAACAAACTTCAAATGGATGGACGGGGTTCCCGCGCGGCAAAACTGGCGCGCGTGACCTGCTCATCGGATTCGATGCGAAGGTCGATCGCGTGGCGCTCACACAGTCGCGTCGCAATGGCGAGGCCGAGGCCGTGACCGGTGCTGGCCTGGCTCTTGACGAAGGCACTGTGCAGCTCGCCATGCACCGCCGGGTCGAGCGGTGCCGAATTGTCGATGTGCAGGCGCCCATCGGCGCAGCGGATGCGAACGAAGCCCGCATGCGTGTGGGCGAATGCATTGCCGACCAGATTGGCCAACAGCATGTGCAGCACCGATGCTGGCAGGTTCATGCGCGCATCTGCGTTGACGTCCACCTGAACCTCCACCGCCTTGCCCTGCAAGCGGTCGGACTGTTCGATGATGACCTGCTCAAGCATCGGCAACACGCGCACCGATTCGATGCCAGATGTCAGCTTTTCCTCGCGCGCCAGCGCAAGCAGGGCCGCCACGGTCTGCTCAAGCTGCCAAACCGATTGCCGCATGAAATCGATCTGTTGATGCGCTTGCGCGGGCAACTGGACGTCCTGCGCCAGACGATCGCAGGCGCTGTGGATCACGGCCAGCGGCGTGCGCAGTTCGTGGCTGGCATCACGGGTGAATTCGCGCTCGCGCTGGATGAACGCATGCACTCGCGCGCTCAGCGCTTGCAGTCCACCGGCAAGCACGTCGATCTCGAAGATCGACGGGCTCACGGAGAAGCTTTCCGGTGGTTGTGCCGGCTGCATGGCCTGAACCTGATCGGCCAGCAGGGCCAACGGTCGTGCGGTCTTGCGCGCAAGCCAGAGGCCGACCAGCAGGGCGGCCGCAAGCACCAGCAGGGCGATTGCAGCCAGCCAGCCGAGAATTTCAGTGCGCATGCCGCGCACCACCAGTTGACTGCTGACTTCGGTAACCAGGAACGCTGCCGGTTCGTTCAAGCCCGGCGCTTGCAGTCTGCGCAGGTGATAGTGGCGTCCTGCATCTCCGGCGTATTCGCCGCGGGTTGGATCATGGCGAAACGCCGCGGCAAGGTCCGCGGGGAATGTGGAAGCATCATCGTGCACCTGTGCGGCGCCGTTGCGCGCCTGCATCCAGCGCCCGCTTTGCGCGCGGTGTTGGAGTTGGGCGGAAGCTGCTTCATCCAGGCGATCGTTGAAGAAGCGGTCTTCCACCGCATAGGTGAAGATCAGCGCAAAGCCGCTGAACAGGATCGCCACCAGCAGCCCGAACAGGGCAAAGGTCCGCATCAGGCGCCCGCGCAAAGTGCCCGCGTGTTTCACGAGTCCGCCACCAGGCGAAAGCCCACGCCATGCACGGTTTCGAGCATGGCAGTGGCAAAGGGTTTGTCGAGCGCCTGGCGCAACAGATACAAGTGGCTGCGCAATGGATCGGAATCCGGGACGTCCTCTCCCCACAAGCGGGTGACCAAGTGCGATCGGGTCAGGGTGCCCGGCCAGGCCTCGGCCAGTTCCAGCAAGATGCGATAGCCGGTTTGATGCAGGTTCAACGCTTGTCCATGTCGGCTTGCCGAACCCAAACGCCGATCAATGCACAGGCTGCCGATCTGCAAACGATGCCCGGTGCCCGCGCGATGGCGCACGCCCAGGGCCAGGCAACGCGCGAGCAGCTCGGCTTCGGCAAAGGGTTTGGTCAGATAGTCATCGGCGCCGGCGGCAAAACCGCCCAGCTTGTCCTCGAGGCTGTCCCGCGCGGTGAGCATCAGCACCGGCACATGGCGATCGGCACGCGCGCGCAGTTGCCTGCATACCTCAACGCCGTCCATGCCGGGCAAGCCCAGATCCAGCACCACCACGTCAGGATGGGTCTGCATGGCCAGTTGCAGTCCAGCCGTGCCTTCGGCTGCAAAGTCGACTATATGCCCCTCGGCCTCGAAAGCAGCCGCCATGTTGCTGCGCAAGGCGAGATTGTCCTCGATGATCAGTACGCGCACGATGTCCTGCGAGTCCACGATGGGTGTCGGGCAGGATAGAGCAGATCCGACTGTTTCCGCGGCCCGGTCCTGTTGCTCGCTGCCAGCCCGCGGGACTGATCCGGACGGCGATTTTCCCGGCTTCAATGTGCGAGTATGGGTGGATCGGCGCGCAATGCCTGCACGCCTTGAGCGCGCGTGGAAAAATCCGTGACCGTTGGCAGCGATCCGTCCGCAACCGAATCCACCGAAATCAATGCGCAGCCGATCGCGGCTGGTGATGGGCAAACCCTGGCTGCAGGTACGCGTCTGGGTGCGTACCGCATCCGCCATGCATTGGGCGAAGGCGGCATGGGCCAGGTCTATCTGGCCGAACAGACCGCGCCGATCCACCGCGACGTCGCCCTCAAGCTGGTGCGTGAACAGATCGCCAGTCCATTGGCGCTGGCCTGGTTCGAAGTCGAGCGCCAGGCCCTGGCGCAGATGCAGCATCCGGCCATTGCGCAGATTTTCGATGCCGGCACCACGCCCGATGGACAAGCCTTCATTGCCATGGAGTACGTGGAAGGCAAACCGCTGGCTGATTTCTGCACGACCCATGCACTCGGCCGCGATCAACGCCTGGCCCTGTTCGTGCGCGTGTGCCAGGGCGTGCAGCATGCCCACCAGAAAGGCGTGATCCATCGCGACCTGAAACCGGCCAACGTACTGGTGCGCGAAATCGACGGCGTGCCCAGCCCGAAGATCATCGACTTTGGCATTGCCGTCGGTGGCACCCAATCGGCGCATGGCCCCAGCGTCATGCACGCAGCCACTGACCACGCCGGCACCGCCGTCTACATGAGTCCCGAGCAGGCTTCGGGCAACAGTCGCGATATCGACACGCGCAGCGATGTCTATGCATTGGGCGTGATGCTCTTCGAGATGCTGACCGGCAACGCCGCGGCGGAACTCGCCTCAAATATCCACCGCTCGCATGCGCTACAGACACCGGGCGCACAAAGCCCTTCGCGACGCAACGCATTGCGACCAGCGGCCACCGATCTGCTGGGCAGCGCCGAGCACTTGCCACCGGAGCTGCTGGCGATCCTGAAGCGCTCGCTCGCGGAGAATCGCAATGATCGCTACGCCTCGGCAGCGGCACTGGCGGAAGACCTGGAGCGCTACCGTGAGCACCGGCCCGTGCTGGCCATGCCGCAAAGCCGCGTCTACTCGACGCGCAAGTTTGTCCGCCGTCACCGGCTTGGCATCGTCGCAGCCGGCATTGCCGCCCTTGCGCTGGTCACCGGCACGGTGCTCGCGGTGCAAGGCCAGCACAAGGCGGAAGCGGCGGCAGAACTGGCGCGTGTCGAAGCCGACAAGGCCCGCCAGATTGCCGATTTCGTGCAGAAGATGATTGCCGGCATCGATCCGGATCGCGCCAAGGGACTGGATCGGGAGCTGATGCGCCTGATGCTGGATTCATCAGCCGAGCGCGCCGGCAGCGAGCTTGCCAACCAGCCGCAGGTGCGAGCGGCTATTGAAAGGACCATCGCACAAAGCTATGCCGCGATCAGCGAACAGGCGCGTTCTGCGGAACACTTCGCCGCGGCACGCGAAGCGGCGATCAAGGCCAACCTGCCGATCGGCGAGCGTGCCCGCCTGCTGATGGGGCAGGCCAGTGCACTCGGCGGATTGAGTCGTTTCGATGAAGGCCTGAAACTGGCCAAGGAAGCCCTCGATGAGGTGCGGGGTTTGCCCGAGTCGGATCGGGATCGCCTGTTCATCGAAAGCCGGCTGGCCTGGCTTGAGCAAGGGGCCGGAAAGTTCGACGACAGCATCAAGCAATACCAGCATGTCCTGCCCCTGCAAAAGGCAGCGTTTGGCGCGGATGATGATGACACTCTGGATTCGCAACGCGGCCTGGCTGCCGCCTATGCGCGCACGGACCGGTTTGCCGAAGCCGAACCGCTGCTGAAGGACGTGCTGGAGCGCTACCGCAAACGATACGGAGACGCACACTCCAGGACTCTCGACCTGACCACCGGCCTCGCCGTCACCTATCTGGAACAGGAGAAATACGCGCAGGCCGAAGCACTGCTCGGTCCTGCCTTGCCTGTGGCTGAAAAGCTGCTGGGGCCCGATCACCAAAACACGGTGAACATGACTTCCAACCTGGGTAGTGCCATCCGCCAGCAAGGTCGCAGTGTCGAAGCACGGCCCTACTACGAGCGCGTGCTGGCAGCCAACCTCAAGCAACACGGACCGGATCATTTCCTGAGCGTGGCCGCCGAAAGCAATCTCGCCTTGCTCTTGCGCGATGCAGGTGAACTTGATGAAGCCGAACGCCATGCAAGGCTCAGCGTTGCCCATCTCGACAAGGCCTTCCCGCCTGGCCACCCGGCCCGCGCGATCTTCATCAACGCCTTCGCACGCGTGCTGACCAGCAAGGGCAAGTACGCCGAGGCGGAAAAGAACCTGGATCAGGCCTATGCCTTGTTTCTTGCCGCACCCGGTTTCGGCCCGGCCCATTCACGCACGCGCGATTGCGTAAAGGACTACATCACGCTGTACGCCGCGTGGAAGAAACCGGAGCTTGAGCAGAAGTGGCAGAAGGTGCTGGACATCCTGCCCTCCGCGAATTGAGATTGTCCGCAGTTGACAGCGAGGGCACGAAAGGAAGGGACGGCGTCCAGTGGGCCTATGGGCGCGGCCGTTGCTCTGTCACCTTGACGCATTTGCACTTGACTGCAGTCGGTCAAGAGCGATTCCCAGTGCACGATCATCAAACAATCTCACCTTGCGCATGGCCGCATCACCGCCATCGCGCCAGCGACGCAATCCCTCGCGCAGGGCTGGTACCGTCGGCGCAACATCTTCCTTTGTCAGCAACCAATCCACCGTGGCCAGCAGTTCCATTCCGAATGGAGATTCGAACCCGTCGATTACGGCGGAAGTGGCTTCCAATGCTGGCAGGTACTCCTTGGCCTCGCTCTTGAGGTAGGCCTGGACGAAAGTCCTGCGCTCGTCGTCAAACCAGATCACGTCCAGCGGATCGGCGTCGCCAATGCGTTTGTCGCTATGCAGATAGCTGCCGTCCAGGCTATTGAGCAGATGATTCAGCCGGTTGGCGTAGGGTCCGTACTTGTGTGCCATGAAATGCAGATCGAGCGGATTTTGGTCGGGGTTGTGCCGTTCGATGTTGCGTTCAAGGAACCACGCCAGTTTCTGGATTTCCAGGAAGCTGCATTCCATGCCCAGCACCCAGTAGCGGCGTACCAGTTCGGCGATCAGCGCCCGGGCCGGCGTCAACGTCTCGACACCGGAACGTTTGGCCACGTTCTGATACTTCCCCGTCGGCTCGAACACGATGATCTGGGAATCCAGATCTGCCAATTCCGCTTCAATATGCAGGCGCACTTCGGCCCAGTCCAATCCGCCGTTGCCCGCACCCAAGGGCGGGATCGCGACGGACTTGACCTTGTTCTCGATCAGGAAGCGGCGCAGGTCCTGCAGCCCTTCCACGATCCATTCCATGCGCGAGTTGCCGCGCCAATGCTGCTTGGTCGGGAAGTTGACGATCCAGCGCGGACCGCCCAGCTCGTTCACCTCGGTGACGAACATCCTGCCGGTGCGTACTTCCTTGGCCTTGCATGCCGCGGCATAGCGGCGGTAGTTTTCGGCAAAACGCTCCTTGAACATCAGCGCGATGCCCTTGCCCATTACACCCACGGTGTTGACGGTGTTGACCAGCGCTTCGGTGCGGGCTTCCAGCAGGTTGCCTTGCGTGAATGTGATCATCAGAAGTACCACTGTGGCATGGCGCGGACGTCCAACTGCAAGTCTTGGGCTTGAATCTGGATGTCAATGACGTCTTTCACCGCTTGCGTATAGCAAATGATACCGATCAGGCCGGTTATTGGCATGTGCCGGTGCACCAATGCTTCGGCCTGATAGCGTTCGATCTGCTCCGGGTCGTCCGGGTTCCGCTTGAAATTGCGTGCCTGAAGCAACGACCAATCCACCTGACCCAAGTCAGCGACATCATTGAAATATCGGGCCAGCGGCGGATAAGCGTGTCGGTCGGTGAACACGAAACCCAGGTTCAACGCCTGCACCTTGTGGACGCTGGAGACCAGAATGCAGATATCCTCGTTGCCCCGGCGGGGCACATCGCCTCGACCCGTGTGGATGTTGTAGAGCATGGGCGAGAACGGCGTGAAGTAAAACGGAACATAGTCCGACAACATCCCGCCGGGCGCGACCGGCACGGCGCGATGACTGCGACGGTCAATCAGGTCAGTATTGCCAATGACCACGTAATTCGGGTCTTGAGTCGTGGCATTCTTGCAGTGCAACCCATTGCGCAAAATCCACGGCAGATTGTCGCGGTGGACGATGCGCCAGATCAGCGCCTTGTCCGGGTTGAGGTTCGGGTAGCGGTTGTCCATGGCATGCAGTTGGCGCGCAGGCGGTCATGCCGCCTGCGTCACCAGCACCTCCTCGCCCAGCGTGTCAGTTTTTCAGCGATCAGTTGCGGCAACAGCATGCGGGGTCGGCTTCCTGCTCAATGACGGGCAAATGATTTCTCAGATATTAGGCGGGAAGGCGCTTCGGGTCACGAGTTGCCCCGCAACTTGAAGTAACACGCGCAAGCGATCCTCGAGTTGCAAAGCGAGTACAGCGCTCATCGATGCGCTGGCGCGCGCCCTGATTGCCAACGGCAAGTACGCCGAGGCGGAAAAAAACCTGGATCAGGCCTATGCCTTGTTTCTTGCCGCGCCCGGTTTCGGCCCGGCCCATTCACGCACCCGCGATTGCGTAAAGGACTACATCACGCTGTACGCCGCGTGGAAGAAACCGGAACTTGAGCAAAAATGGAAAACCACCCTTGCGTCGCTGCCGACGAACTAAGGAAGGTCTGAACAAGGTTTGTCGCGAGCAAGCTCGCTCCCACAAAATCAAGCAATGGTGGGAGCGAGCTTGCTCGCGACAATACGGCTTGATTCCGTTCATGGTTCGACGAGCTCACCATGAACGGATCGCGAGGTCGACCGCTCACCCCTCGACAAGCCTGTCCTGAGCATGGTCGAAGGGCTCAGGGCGAACGGGGACAAGGACGAACGGAGACTGGCAACTTCGTTCGTGGTGAGATTCCATGTTGCCGGTCAATCTGCGCTGAGCAAAAAATTTCGTTCGTGGTGAGCTCGTCGAACCATGAACGGAAGCCATTTGCTCAGCGTTGCCCTAGTCTTCGAGGCGTACCAGATCGAACGGCTCGCCATCCGGCAGACGTGCGCTGATGCGCGACTCGATGGCATCCAGTTCGCGCACCTGCCTGCACAGTGCGTCGGCGCGTGCTTCCAGCTCCCTGGATCGCGATTCGACGGCCTGCTCCACGTTCTTTTCAATGGAGCCGGCACGTGCTTCCAGCTCGGCGAGGGCGGAAGGATCATCACTGAGTGCGACACGCACGGCCTGGGCAGTGACATTGCCGACGATTTCACCAATCAGCGCGCCCACCGAACCTTCGATGAGTTGCTCGATCTCGTGTTCGGAGCTGCGGCCCCAGTCCTGACGGGCATTGATCGAGTCCTTGAGCTCCTCGGCGCTGCGCGCAATGCGCTGCGCACTTTCGCGCGCTTCATGGGCATTGGCAGCAAAGGCGGTGGACACATGCGCAACCGCTTCGTAGGCGATGGCCACGGCATCGGCAGCCAGCCCCTTCACTTGAGGGATGATGCGGCGGATGGATCGCTCCAGATCAACCACAAGGGCACGATCCGCCGCATTCAGTGCGAGCGGCTTGCCATCAACTTCGAGCACGCCAGCCGCAGTCAGCGCAAGCACGCGCCCTCCGTTATCGGCGGTGAAGGTGATGCGCTCGGGTGCGATGCGCATCGAGTAGTCGCTTTCGACATCGCAATGCACATCACCCGGCGTCAAATCGGCAAATGCCGCACCCTGGACCAGAAAACCACCGGCCAGGACCAGCGGAAGCAGAAAACAGGACTTCATGGGATGACCTCGCAGTAGGGGGTTGCGTGGCTTCGATGCCCCGGTTTCCAATTTGGTTTAGTCGACTCCACTGCCTGTGTCTTTGGTCATGGCAGGTGCAGCGGGCAAGGGCGCATTGGCGGTCCTGTTGTCCTGGTGCTCCTTGAACCATGCCATCGAGCGATGCACGCGCGCGTAACCGCTGGGGTGATCGTAGAAGATGATTTCTTCCAGCGGACCGGGGTGGATCTTGCGATAGGTGGACAGGCGCATTGCCGCCATGGCGAAGCCGTGTGGCTCCTGCGCCGAGTTGATGCCGTAGGCGTCGGCTTCGGCCTCGGCCTGACGAATGATGGAGTTGGTCAATGGGGTGGCCGCGAACATGAACAGGGAAAGGATGGCCATGGCCAGCGGCAATGCCGCCGGATCGGTGCGACCCTCCAGACCGAAGCGCGTTCCCCAGCGCGCCATTGCCTTGTCGAACAGGCAATGCACAACCCAAAAGCCCGTGCCCAGCAACAGGGTGAGATAAACGACCAGACGCAGGCCGTGGTTGAGCACGTAGTGACCCATCTCGTGCCCCATCACGGCGAGGATTTCCGGCCCCGAGGTGCGATCGAGCAGATTGTCATTGAGCGCCACCCGCGTGGTGCCGAGGAATCCCGCAACGTTCGCACTGATGCGCGTGGTCTGCCGCGAGGCATCGAACTCCACCACGTTGTCGGTGGGAATCAGGTTGGCCCGCGCCAATGACAACACCTGTTCGCGCACTTCGCCCTGACGCAGCGGCTTGTAGTCGTTGAACACCGGATCGAGAAACACCGGCGCGATCATCATGAAGAACAGGGTCAGCGCGAAGGTGCCTGCCGTGGCCCAGACCCACCAGCGCGCGCCCGCCTTGCGCACGGCGGCATAGAGCAGGGAGATGATCGGCGGCACGAAGACCAGCGACAGGAGCAGTTCCTTCAGCTCGTCCAGTGACCACTCGCCGAAGGTTTGCGTGGCCAGCCCGTAGGCATGTTCACGGAAAAATCCGGTGTAGATGCTGAGGGGCCAGGCAAGCAATGTGGCAAGAACCAGCCATTGTGCGGCGTAGATCAGGGTGTAAATCCAGGGCCTTTTGCTGAAGCGGCGTCCGATCTCGCGCATGCGCCGTGAAAGACCCGTGCCGAGCAGCACCCAGGCAACGCCCAGCCCGTATAGCAAGCCCCACAGTTGCAACCAGTAACCGCCTTCGAAATAGGCGTCCGATTGCGCCTTCTGTTCGGGTGACAGCAAATCGAGATAAGCCTGGGTGGCCTTGTCCACATCGAAATTCGGGCCGGGCCGAGCCGCCTCGGGAATCTGCAATCCCGGCGGCAACTCCGTTTCGGGTGCGGCCAGCACGCTCAGCGAAAATCCGAACAACAGCGCCAACAGCAGCAAGCGGGCTGCATTGCGAATCAGGTGCATGGTCTTCTCCGGTGTCAGGTGGCGAACCCTGATCCGGTTTGCGGATCGGGCCATGTGTGGAAAGTCACGCTTGGATGAGCTGGACCCGGTCTATTTCCCGGGCAGAGGCTGGTACTTGTCGGCACTGAATCCACCCACATCAAAAACCAGGCTGCGCGGCGTGTGACCCTTTTCGTTGACATCGATGGCAACCCGTTTCGCTTCCCGCATGCGCTTGATGAAGGCCTTGTCTTCCTCGATGAAGATGGCCGGCTCGCCGGTCGGTGGAATGCTGCCTTCCAGGGTGACGGGCTCGGCATCGTCGAAATGCATGGTGATGCGACACGGCTTGCCGCAGGTGAAACCGGGCTCGTTGCCGTAGAGGAAAACACTCTCGCCCCATTCGGTATGACGACGCAGAACCAGACGCACCGGCTCGCCGGCAACCTTGGCATCGGCATTGCTGTTGATGGATGCCGTGCTTTGGGTGCCGCCGGCCATGGGAGCAATCTGATACGACCACAGTCGGCTCATGCGCCGACTCTCGCCCTCGCTGTGGGCGCGCTCGCGCAGGGCTTCGATGTCCTTGCCCACACGCGCTGCCGCCGCACTCTGCGGATACATCGTGAGCAATTCCTCGGCCAGCGGCAGGGCCAGCTCGGCGTTGTCCGCCTTGATCATCTGATCGTACAAGGCGAAATGCTGCTCGGCCTTGGCCTCCATCTGCGCCTTGGCCGCAGCCAACTGGTCAGCGCTTGGTGCCGCGGGTTGCTCTTGGGATTGACACGCGGCAAGTGCAGCAGACACCACGAGGATCACGGCAAGCTGACTGATCGAAGGCATGAACGGGGACTTCCGCGGAATCCAGGGAGCGCGAAATATACCGTGCCGCCTGTCGAGGCACACTTGCCGCAGCGTGCGCAGACCCATTCCCTCGTCTACGCTGGCTGCGCACCCTGCTCCCTTTTCCCGGTTTGCCATGCTTCAACGCAAGATCATCCACGTCGACATGGACGCGTTTTATGCGTCGGTGGAACAGCGTGACGATCCGGCCTTGCGCGGCAGGCCGGTGGTGGTGGCCTGGCGCGGCAATCGTTCGGTGGTGTGTGCGGCCAGCTATGAGGCACGCACTTTCGGGGTGCGTTCGGCGATGCCGGCGGTGCGTGCCGAGCGCCTGTGTCCCGATGCGGTGTTCGTGCCGCCGGATTTCACCCGCTATCGGGCGGTATCACGTCAGGTTCGCGAGATTTTCCTGCGTCACACGGATCTGGTGGAGCCCTTGTCGCTGGATGAGGCGTATCTGGATGTCACGGTGAATCATGGCGGGTTGCCGTCTGCCACCGAGGTTGCGAAACGCATTCGTGCCGCCATCCGCGAGGAAACCGCGTTGACCGCCTCAGCCGGCGTTGCGCCCAACAAGTTTCTCGCCAAGATTGCCTCGGACTGGAACAAGCCGGATGGCCTGTTCGTGATCAAGCCGGACGCGGTGCTGGATTTCCTCACGCCCGTGCCGGTGGGTCGCATTCCCGGTGTCGGCAAGGTGATGGATGGCAAGCTCGCCGCGCTTGGCATCCGCACCGTGGGTGAATTGCGCTTGCGCAAGGTGGAAGAACTGGAATCGCGATTCGGTCGCTATGGCCGTCGCCTGCATGAGCTGTCACTTGGCATCGACGAACATCCGGTGGTGGCGAACCGGCCGACCCAATCCATTTCCGCCGAGGACACCCTGGCCGAGGACCTGCCGTTGTCGGATCTGGAGCCGATGATTCGTGAGCTGGCGGACAAGGTGTGGGCTGCAGCGCGCAAGGAAACCCGCGTCGGCCATACCGTGGTGTTGAAACTGAAAACCCGCGAGTTCCGCATCCTCACGCGTAGCCTCACGCCTACGGAAATGCCCACTTCGGCAAAGGCGCTGGCTGAATTGGTACTGGCCCTGCGCGAGCGCGTGCAGCTGCCAAACAGCACGCGCTATCGGCTGGTTGGCGTGGGCATCGGCAATTTCCGCGAGCCCGATGCGTTGGCGGCCCAGCCCGAGTTGTTTGATTGCTGATTCAGCGCCGCCTGGTGGCACGCCGTGCGCGCCACTGCCTCCAGCGCGCGAGCCACGGTTGCAGGCGCAGGTCGATGCGATCCAGCAGGCGGGCGGCAACTTCCGACTCCTCGGCAATGAACACGCCTCCGATGGCAATGGCAAGCAGGCCTGGGCCAGGCAGGGCCAGCATGGCGATGCCCAGCAAAACGATGAGGCTGCCCAGCGTGACAACCAGCACTTTGTGCAACAAACCGCCCTGCCGATGCCGCCGGGCTTGGTAGCGGGCGTGGAAGCGC
>SHNG01000197.1 GCA_004295005.1 Gammaproteobacteria bacterium | reverse complement strand
GATAACGCATGCGACATTTCGGCAAGGGTGGCAGCTCCGCCAGCGACACTCCGGCACCCGAATCACCTGCTGCCGTTGCTTCCTTCCGGACCTGGTGGGTGAGGTGCCGCGCTCATGCGTTGTCGACGGACAACGCATGCGGTGCCGAACGACCGGCCATGGATGGCCGGGCCGGTAGCAGATCCATGGATGGCTGCTTGCGGGGATTCGCTCTGTGAGTCATCGCCTGACAACGCATGCGACATTTTGGCGAGGGTGGCAGCTCCGCCAGCGACACTCCGGCACCCGAGTCACTTGCTGCCGTTGCTTCCTTCCGGACCTGGCGGAGTTCACAAGCTATCGTCGCGAAGGCACCAACGGAGCCACCATAGACTGGCGGATTCAAGTTCACGCCGGGTTGCCAAAAAACTGGCGGAGAGAGCGGGATGTACTCGGCACTTCCTGTGCCTCGCCCTCCGGGCAGCTTGCGCTGCTCGCATCGGCTGTCCTGCCGATGCGTCGAACCCATCGTACCTATTTTCGCGGGTTCGAACCCGCTTTCCCACAGTCCCGCAAACAAAACATCCTGTGACTCGATCTGCTGAAGATGCTCAAAACTGGCGGAGAGAGCGGGATTCGAACCCGCGAAGCGGGGTTAAGCCGCTTACACACTTTCCAGGCGTGCTCCTTCAACCACTCGGACATCTCTCCGCATTCCACGCAACGCATGCATCCTGGCACGCAGCAACGGGGCGCGGAGGATACTAGGCCTGCTCCACGCAAACAAGCGCCAGGCACGTCATTTGGCCAGCGCGTTCAATACTTGGCACAATCGGCGGACTTTCCTGCGGATTCGGCAATGTCCTACCTGGTTCTCGCGCGCAAATGGCGTCCTCGGCAATTTGGCGAGCTGATCGGCCAGGAACATGTCGTGCGCGCGCTTTCGCATGCGCTGGATTCCAACCGCATCCACCATGCATTCCTGTTCACGGGTACGCGGGGCGTCGGCAAGACCACGATCGCGCGCATCTTTGCCAAGTCCCTGAACTGCGAGAAGGGGCCGACATCGCAGCCGTGTGGCGAGTGTGGCATCTGCGTCGATATCGACGCTGGCCGCTTCGTGGATCTGCTGGAGATTGACGCCGCAAGCAATACGGGTATCGACAATGTGCGCGACCTGATCGACAACGCGCAGTATGTGCCGGGGCGTGGCCGCTACAAGGTTTATCTGATCGACGAAGTGCACATGCTGTCCAAGGCTGCCTTCAACGCGCTGTTGAAGACCCTCGAAGAGCCGCCGCCGCATGTGAAATTCCTGCTCGCCACCACCGATCCGCAGAAGCTGCCGGTGACGGTGTTGTCACGATGCATCAAATTCAATCTCAAGCGCCTGACCCTGGAACAGATTGGCGGCCAGATGCGCCACATACTCGGGGCGGAGAAAATCGAGTTCGATGGCGAAGCGGTCGATGTACTGGCGCGCGCGGCGGATGGCTCCTTGCGTGATGGCTTGTCCCTGCTTGACCAGGCCATTGCGCACGGTGGTGGCCGACTGCTTGCCGCTGACGTTCACTCGATGCTGGGTACGGTGGAAAGGGCTCGTGTCCGCACCTTGCTTGATGCCTTGATAGCCCATGATTCGGCGGCGCTGTTCGAGGAAATTGCGCGCATTGCCGAGTTTGCTCCGGACTTCGCCCAGGTGCTGGATGAATTGGCGGATCTGCTGCATCGGATCCAGATTCATCAGGTAACCGGTGCAAGCCAGACCAGTGACGATGCCTGGATTGCGCAGTCTGCGCAGCGAATCGATCCGCGCGAAGTCCAGCTTGATTATCAGATCGCCATTGCCGGGCGCAGGGATCTGGCGCTCGCGCCCAGTCCACGCGTCGGATTTGAAATGGCCTTGCTGCGCATGTTCGCCTTCGCACCGAATCCGGGTTCCGCGAAGGGCGCACCCATTCCTGCCCCGAGTGCGTCGGCGACGGGAAATGCCGCAGCAAAACCGCTGCCGTATGCAAACCCGGCTGCCAGTGCATCGCCGGATTCGCGTGTCGATTCCTTGCCATCGCCCGCGCCTGCGCCGAACAAGCCCATCGATGTTGGTGATTGGCCTGCGCTGGTGAGCGCTGCGGATCTGGGCGGTGCGGTACGGCAGTTGGCCATGAATGCGGTGCTTCTTGGAGTCGATGGCAGTGTGCTGCGTCTCGGCGTGAAGGCATCGCATGAGCATCTGGTTTCGCCTTCACTGATCGAGCAACTGGGCAAGAAGCTTGCAGAAGCCATGGGCAGCACGGTGCGTGTACGCATCGAGAAGGCTTCCGAAGTGGTTGAAAGTCCCGCCGACGCGCAGGCGCGCGTGAGCGCGGACAAGCAACGCGAAGCACACGACGGGTTGAGCTCGGACCCGGCGGTGAAATCGCTGATTGAAACGTTTGGTGCGCGCCTGTTGTCCGACTCGGTACGCCCCCTGGAGAATTGAACATGAAAGGTCCATTGGCAGGCTTGATGCAACAAGCCCAACGGATGCAGCAGGACATGCAGCGGGCCCAGGAAGAACTGGCCCAACTCGAAGTCACCGGCCAGGCCGGTGGCGGCCTCGTCAGCGTGGTCATGAGCGGGCGTCACGAGGTGCGTCGGGTCAGTATCGACCGCCAGACCTTTGCGGATGATCCGGAGATGGCCGAGGACCTGCTTGCCGCGGCATTCAACGATGCGGTCAACAAGGTTGCGGCGGTGAGCCAGGAACGCATGAGCGGCCTGACCAACGGCCTCAATCTTCCACCCGGTTTCAAGATGCCATTTTGAGTACGGGATCGCCGCTGCTCGGAGACCTGATCGAGGCGCTGCGCTGCCTGCCTGGCGTGGGCGCGAAGTCCGCGCAACGCATGGCGTTCCATGTGCTCGAACGTGATCGTGCAGGTGCGCGTCGCCTGGCCGAGCGGCTTGCGTTGGCCGTTGAGCGGGTGGGTAATTGCCGGCGCTGCCGCGGATTCAGTGAACAGGACACCTGCGTTTTCTGCGCGAGTCCCAGCCGCGACAAGCACCTGTTGTGCGTGGTGGAAACTCCGGTGGATCAGCTTGCCATCGAGCAGGCCACCGGATATTGCGGCCACTATTTCGTGCTGCTGGGGCGTCTCTCGCCGATGGATGGTCTTGGCCCGAAGGAACTTGGCTTGGACTTGCTTGCCGCCCGACTGGCCGAAGGCGAGGTCGAGGAAATGATCGTTGCCACCAATCCCACCGTGGAGGGCGAGGCGACCGCTCACATGCTGTCGCAGCTTGCGCGTGCGGCAGGCGTGAAGGCGACGCGACTCGCACACGGTGTTCCGCTGGGTGGCGAGCTGGAGTTCATCGACCGTGGCACGCTGGCGCATGCATTTGGCGGCCGCCACACACTGTGACCGAGGAGTCAGGCATGGGCGATACCATTTTCTCCCGCATCATCCGTCGCGAGATCCCGGCCGACATCGTGCATGAGGACGACGACGTGCTCGGATTTCGCGATGTCAGTCCACAGGCGCCAACCCATGTGTTGTTCATTCCCAAGCGGGAAATCCCGACGCTGAATGATCTGCGTCCCGATGACGCAACCCTGGTGGGCAAGCTGGTGATGGCGGCCACCGCCTATGCGAAGGCCCAGGGTCTCGCGGAAAACGGCTATCGCTGCGTGATCAACTGCAACAAGGATGGCGGCCAGACGGTCTATCACATCCACCTGCATCTGCTGGCAGGTCGGCAGATGCATTGGCCGCCGGGCTGATCAGCCTCGATGTTTCCCGATCACCAGAAAGGTCCCCAGTAGCCGACACGCCAATGGGGACCGTATGCCGGTCCCCAGAACGGGTCATACGGCCAGTTGTCACGGCGTTCGATGACCAGTGGACGCGGGGGCCACAGGAAGATGGTTTCCGCGGCAACCTTCGGATAGGTGTAATCGAACTGGCCGATGCGTCCCTGGCGGGTGCCGTCGAGGGTTCCGGCAATGGTCAACTCGCGGCCCTTGCTGAAAACTTCCGGATCGTAGAACCCCGAACGACAAGCCATGAAACGTCCTTCACTGGCATCCCGAATGCGTGGTCGGGACTGTGCATCGACGGCATGCGCAAGCACCTCGAAGCAGGTTTCCGCAGCGGCTGGCTCCACCGTGATGATGGTTCCACCCCAGCGCACCCGTGCGCCGGTATGACTGCCACCTGCCGCATCCTTCGGAGTCAGGGCTTTAAACTGACCTTGCAGCGGTGCCGGCGTGGTGGCGCAGGCCACCAGCATGCTGCCTAGCAGAGTGAGAGGTATGCAGCGGTTCATGGTGCACCTCCTTGATGGATATGCGGGAAGCGGGTGGATTCAGCGCTTGCCGAACCCGCGACCCGGCAGGCGCAACGCGCGAACCTGGCTTGCGAATGCCAGGATTTCCTCCGGCGCCGGTTCGGATGTTGCGTAGCGTAGCCTCTCATAGCATTCGACCAACTGCTTGAGTCGTGGCTGAACCGGGTGGTCGCGCAAGAGTTGGTTGGCTCGCGAGAGCAAGGTTTGCGGGCCTTCCGCCAATTGCAGGCCCAGGCCGCTGCGTTCCAGTTTGCCGAGCAGTTGGCGCCAGGCGGCATCGAGTGCATCTTCCTGCCGACGCTTGTCACCGCGCAAAACCCACCAGGTGGCAAGCAGGAGGATCAGCGCGATTCCGCTGGACAGGATCAGCAGAAGCTGGGAGCGGGTGGCCTTGGATATGCCCAGTGGTTGCAACAGGTTGGCCTGGCGTGCAGCGTTGAATCCAACCACCACCTGCGTCCACAGGCGGTTGACGAGGTCGAGCTGGTTGCGCAGGTTGCGCATCCAATTGCCGTACATCCAATCCGGGCCCGCGCCGCCGCTGACGGCATTGGTTTCCACGCGTACCGGATCCACCGCCGCGGTGGGATCCACGCGTACCCAGCCGCGATCTTCCAACCAGATTTCCGCCCAGGCATGGGCGTCCGACTGGCGAACCAGCAGGTATTCCCCGGTCGTGCTCCACCAGCCACCCTGGTAGCCGGTCACCACGCGGGCCGGAATGCCGGCAGCGCGCATCAGAACCACGTATGCGGAACTGAAGTGCTCGCAGAATCCTGCGCGGGTGTCGAACAGGAATTCATCAACCGAGTGACGCCCAAGCAGGGGAGCGGCAAGGGTGTAGCGGAAACTTGCGTTGAACAGTTGCAGTGCCCTCCGTGAAATGGCCAAGTCCGAATCGGATTCCTCGCGCCATTTTTCCGCGAGGGCCAGGGTCTGCGGATTGAACCCGGCAGGCAAACGTAGCGCACGCGCGCGATCGCGTTCATCCAGGGTTTCGCCCAGGCGGTAGCGGGTAGCGGATTGCAGTCGATACTGGCGCAGTTCACCCATTTGCTTGCGTGCAGCCAGGGTGCGCGTGGAGTCCATGCGCGCATCGGCGGGTGCATCCAGCGGGACATCCAATGCCGGCAACCACGGCCGCATGCTGGGTTCCAAGGTGATTTCGTAGTCGACCTGTTCTGCCAGCGTGCGCAACGTTTCCGCCGAGCCGGGCCTGCGCCAGCCTGAGCTAAGCCAGGAGGCACCGTCGAAATCCCACATCACCAGGGCGCGAAAATAGCGCGTGTCTGGCGTGGGAACCGCCCCGGTAAAACTGACGCGAAGGGCGGGTGAATCATCGATGAGCAGATCGGTCATCGAGCCGGGCGACATCTGATCGCTCAAACCGGTACGGGCGTCCTGGAATCCACCCGGTGAACCCCACAGCGGTGCGCCCAGGCGCGGCAAAAACAGGAACGCGGCAAGCGCCAGGGGCAAACCCAGGCCGAACAGCATGCCGGCGGTCTTCAGTTCACCTGGCCAGGCATGTCGCGTTTGCGCAGTCCCTGGTTGCAACGCGACCAGCGCGGCAAGCAGCGGCACCAGGCTGGCACAAACCGCAAAGGTGATGCCCAGGCCCTGGCTATTGAGCAGCGCACTCATCAATACAAAGGCTGAAAACCCAAGTGCCGCCCGCGCATCGCGCACGGACTCGGTTTCCAGCAGCTTCATGGCAAGCATGGCGCAGGCCAGTGCGCTTCCAGGCTCGCGCCCGAATACGTTGCCAAACTGCATGACGATCGCCGCCAGCAGGGTGAACAACAGGGGGGCGCGCAACCACAGGGCAACCTTGCGTTGTGTCCTGCGTCGATGCGCCACGCGCAACAGCATCAGCGTGGGTACGCACATCGCGAGCCAGGCCGGCAGTTGGCCGAAGTGCGTGGAAACCGCGAGCAGGGCGGTTGCCGTTACCAGCAGGAACTGGCGATCACTCAGGCGCATCGGGAATCAATGCCAGGGCTCGCAAACACGCGTGCCGATGCGCGGTGCCACTTGCTGGGCCGATCTGTGCGTTGCCAAGTTCCAGTGTGAAGGTCAATTGCGCGGCGTCGGCAACCAGCACCCAGGCGGCGAGTCGCCGGATGCGATGTTCGTGGTCCAGATGACCCAATGCATTCCATGACAGACACAGGTTCTCGTCGACCTGACCTTCGGTTTCCCGCACCAGCAGGCTGCCATGCCGCGCCGATGCCTTCCACGCAACCTGTCGCTGCGGATCGCCGCTTCGATAGTCACGCAGCCCGGCGTAGTCGCCGTCCCGTCCTGGCGCAGGCACGCCTTCTCCGTGCGACGGGTTGCCGGGCAACGGTGGCGGGGAAGGTTCGGCCTGCGGGTAAACCAGGAAGACGAGATCGGGATTGAGCCAGCTCCACAGCACGAACATGCCCAGCGGATAGTCGGTCCATGCCCGGATGCGGCCGGGACGCCACCATCCGCGCTTTTGCGCGGGTATCGACATCAGCACGCGCTGTTCCGTGTGCGCGGGCGCAAAAAATGTGGCGTTCATCTCGGCACATTTCAAACGCAGCCCGCAGCGCAGGCGTTCGCCACCGTCAAAGCGGAACTCCAGTTGCATCATTCCGCCGGCGTGACACTCGCTGGCCGTTACCCCCTTCAAGGCCAATCCCGAAAGGGTGCGGAAGCCGACAAACAGGCTCATCCAGGTGGCTGCGGCGAGCATGCAGGTCAGCAGGAGCGCGGGATTGTTTGAATAGTTGAGCGCGCCCAACTGCATGATGACCAGCAGCGCCGCCATGCCGATTCCGAACGTACTGGGCAGCACGTAGATGCGCCTGCGGTTGAGCAGGATCGGCAGGGATTCCGGCTGGCGCAGGCGGGTCAGGGCCGGCAGGCGTCGTTCCGCGATCGCCAGGATGCGCAGCCACAAGCTGCTGGCCAGTCCGCCCAGGACGCTCATCTCACCGGCGTCGATCCGGTCAGCGCGCTGGCAATGGCGGAGCGGCTGTGCTGGGCGTTCGCGCCCAGCGACAGGCGATGCGCCGCGACGTGCGGAAACACCAATTGCACGTCCTCCGGAAGTGCGTGTGTGCGCCCGCGCAACAGGGCATGCGCGCGTGCAGCGGCAACGATGGCAAGCCCCGCGCGTGGCGAGAGGCCAACGCGGATCTCGGCGTGCTGGCGGCTGGCTTCAAGCAGTCGCTGTACATAGTCGATCAGGGCTTCGCTGGCGAGTACCTGGCTGACGGCGTTGCGCAGCTCCATGACCTGCCGGGTGGTCAGCCGATGATCGAGGCGCTCGAGCAGGCTGCGCCGGTCCGGAGCCGCGAGCATGGCACGCTCCGAAGCGGCATCCGGATAGCCGAGGCTCATGCGCATCATGAAGCGGTCAAGCTGGGAATCCGGCAGCGGGTAGGTGCCGGCAAAATCAACCGGATTCTGGGTGGCCACCACGAAGAACGGTTGCGGCAGGGGGCGGCTGTGTCCATCAATGGTTACCTGTCCCTCGGCCATGGCTTCGAGCAGGGCGCTCTGCGTCTTGGGCGTGGCGCGGTTGATTTCGTCGGCAAGCAGCAACTGGGTGAACACGGGGCCGCTTTGGAATCGGAAGGCGGCGGATTCGCGTTCATAAATGCTGACACCGATGATGTCGGAGGGCAGCAGGTCGCTGGTGAACTGCACGCGCTGGAATTCCAGGCCCAGGGTCAATGCCAGCGCGTGGGCGAGGGTGGTCTTGCCCACCCCGGGCAGGTCCTCGATCAGCAGGTGTCCGCCGGCCAGCAGGCAAACAAAGGCGAGATCCACTTCCCTTGGCTTTCCGAGCAGCACGCCATTGACCTGGCTGCGGCTGTTCTCAAGCGCGGTACGCAGTGCATCGGACAGTACGGCGGAGCGGTTGCCTGGAGGAGTATCGGGCATGGTGCAAGCGTGTGCGGCGGGGATGTCGGGCAGTGTAACGTCGGGCGGGCCGAAGGTGACGGTCGTGCCATGCGCGCTGTCGGCGCGATTCAACGCCCCGTCGGAACTTGGAGGATGATCGATGTCCGCATCGCCGGCGCGCAACCGGCCATGTCGCCCCGATACCGCTGGTCTGAGCGCTCAAATCGTCGGATTTTCGAGCTTGCTGCCCGCGCTGGCGAGTTCTTCGCGGACCTGTTCGAGCCGCTCCAACTGCGCGGAAAGCTTGCTGCGCGATTGTTCGAGGGCCTTGCATGCCGAGCGCAGCACGTCCAGCGAAGCATCAGCGCCAAACTGCTTCAGCCACAAGCGGTGTTGCAGGAGGTCGTGCAAGGCAGCCTGTACTTCAGGCTCGGCGGCCAGGGTGGCACGTGCCGAAATGCTTGCCGAAGGCGGCAGATGGCTGACCAGGGCCGGTATTTCTCGCAGGCGGCTGCGGCATTCCTGGAGTTCGCTTTCAAGGGCATCGGCGTGATCCAGAATCACGCGAAGCACGCGGGTTCGCGCCGACATGTGACGCTCCCGGAGCCAGATCAGAATGGCAATCGGGGCCAGCACCAGGGCGGCAATCAGCAGGTATCTGGGCAGATCAGGATCATCCATTGCATGCAGTCTGCCGTTTGCGCCTGCCGTCGGCAATCCACGCTTCCGGCGCGCAGGCGATGATTCCACGACAAGTGATTGAGTTGACGCGGGAATTGACAATGGCAGGATGCCCACCTACCATCGCGCGCCCATGTCGAACGCGCTGCCAGACTTCGTCGATCCTTGGCGCATGGCGCAGGCGCGACGTGGCTTTGCCGGAAGTATCGCCCTGCGCCAGTTTTCGCGACTGGCGGGAATGCTGGCCAGCACAGACGGTGAATTGAACTATCGTGTTGATTTCGGACGCGATGAGTCGGGTGTGACTTATCTTGATGTGCATGCCGATGCGGACCTGGTACTTACCTGCCAGCGCACCCTGCAGGCATTCGCGCTGCCGGTCCGTATCGACCAGCGGCTTGGCTTGATCAGGGAAGAGGCACAGGAAGCGGCATTGCCGGAAGGCTACGAGCCCTTGCTGGTGGCCGATGGAAAAGCCTCGATCCGGGATGTCATCGAGGACGAAATGATCCTGGCGCTGCCATTGGTGGCGCTGAGCCCGGGCGCACCGCTGGAGCAGGTGGCGCTGGGGGAGTCCAAGGTTGGAAGCGAGGTTTCGGCCAGCCCGTTTGCGGTGCTCGGCTCGCTGGGAAAGTTGAACCACTGAAGTGCCGTCAGGTCCGAATCGGCTGGGCCAGACGCGCGTAATCCATTATCATTGACGCTTGCTTGCAAGCACCGGTTTTGTCTGGAGAGTTGTCATGGCAGTTGCCAAGAGTCGTAAATCCCCATCCCGTCGCGACATGCGTCGCGCACACGATGCCCTCAGTGCCAAGCAATTGGCCACCGATCCAACCTCGGGCGAGGTGCACCTGCGCCATCACGTCACCAAGGACGGCTACTATCGCGGCAAGAAGGTGATCCAGGGCAAGGCAGAAGTCGCCGACGTGGATTGAATCCGCGCGGCGGGCCTGGCGCGGAAGATTGCTCAAGACGGCGGATGCCATGGTATCCGCCGTTTCCTTTTCCCGGGGAGAAACGGCTCTGTTCTACTCACGCATCGCAGGCACCGGCAGCTATCTGCCGGAAAACGTCGTCACCAACCAGGATCTGGAGAAATTCGTCGAGACCAGTGACGAATGGATCCGCTCGCGCACGGGTATCCGTGAGCGACGCAAGGCTGCGGATGGTGAAACCACGGGCGATCTTGCCTTCCATGCGGCTACCCGGGCCATGGAAGCGGCGGGCGTGGAGGCGTCGGAAATCGACCTGATCGTGCTGGGCACCACCACCCCAGACATCATCTTTCCCTCCACCGCCTGCCTGTTGCAGCACCGGCTGGGCGCCAATGGTTGCGCGGCATTCGACGTGAATGCGGCCTGTTCCGGTTTTGTCTATGCCTTGGGTGTCGCCAACGCGTTCATTGCCAGCGGGCAAGCCAGAAAGGCGCTGGTGGTCGGCGCGGAAACGCTGACCCGCATGCTCGACTGGAATGACCGCTCAACCTGCGTGTTGTTTGGCGATGGTGCGGGCGCTGTGGTGCTGGAAGCGAGCAACGAACCGGGCATCTACACCACCAAGCTGCATGCCGATGGCGGCTACAAGCACTTGTTGTTCAATCCTGTTGGCGTGTCCGCAGGCTTTCGCGACGGCGAGCCGAACCACGGCATTCGTGTGATGATGACCGGCAACGAAGTGTTCAAGGTTGCGGTCAAGACCCTCGACCGCATCGTCGGCGAAACGCTCGAGGCGGCCGGCATGGACGAATCCCAGGTCGATTGGCTTATCCCGCACCAGGCCAACCTGCGCATCATCGAGGCCACCGCCAAGCGCCTGAAGTTGCCGATGGACAGGGTCATCGTCACCGTTGACCGTCACGGCAACACCTCGTCGGGTTCGGTGCCGTTGGCACTGGACGAGGCCGTGCGCTCGGGCAAGGTGCAGCGCGGCCAGACCTTGCTGCTGGAAGCCTTTGGTGGCGGATTCACATGGGCTTCGGCGCTGCTGCGCTATTGATCCCCTGGGGTTGACATGAGTTCGATTGCATTTGTATTTCCCGGGCAGGGCTCGCAGGCGGTCGGCATGTTGTCTGCGCTCTCCGATCAGCATTCGGTGGTGCGTGCCACCTTTGACGAGGCCTCCAGTGGCGCCGGTACCGATCTCTGGGCGCTGTCGCAAGGCGGTCCTGAGGAAATGCTCAACCGCACCGAGTACACGCAGCCTGCCTTGCTGGCCGCGGGCGTGGCCGTGTGGCGGGTGTGGCAGCAGGAAAATGGCCCCAAACCCGCATTTCTGGCCGGTCACAGCCTGGGTGAATACACCGCACTGGTGGCAGCCGGGGCGCTGGACCTGAAAGATGCCGCACATCTGGTGCGCATCCGTGGCCAGGCCATGCAGGCTGCTGCTCCTGCGGGCATCGGTGCGATGGCGGCGGTGATTGGTGCCGAAGATGCGATGGTGGAAGCCGTGTGTCGCGAGGTCTCCTCGGATCATGTGGTGGTGCCGGCAAACTACAATTCACCCGGCCAGATCGTCATCGGCGGACATGCGGTGGCGGTGGATGCCGCGATTGCCGAACTGGCAAAGCGCGGTGTACGCAAGGCTGTGAAACTGGCCGTGAGCGTGCCCTCGCATACTCCCTTGATGCGCGAGGCGGCCAATCGCCTGGCAGAAGCGATGGGCGCCTACACTTGGCACCAGCCAGTGATTCCGGTGGTGCAGAACGTGGATGCATGCATTCACGAGTCCACCGCCGCCATTCGCGATGCGCTCGAGCGCCAGCTTTACCTGCCTGTGCGCTGGACCGAGTGCATGCAGGCGCTCATGGCTTCCGGTTGTACGCGGATGGCCGAATGCGGCCCGGGCAAGGTGCTGGCAGGGCTTGCGCGTCGCATCGAAAAGAACATGGACATGCGCACGCTGGGCACGCCTGCCGAACTTGAAGACGCACGCACGGCCTGGGCTTGAACCAGGCAATTTGGTCAAACTCGGGAATACGACATGACAGAATCCTTGGCGGGCGAAATTGCACTGGTGACCGGTGCCAGTCGCGGCATCGGCGCGGCAATTGCAGACACTCTTGCTGAACGCGGTGCCACCGTCATTGGCACGGCAACCAGTGAAGCCGGTGCGCAGGCTATTGCGACGCGACTCGCCGCACGCGGTGGCAGTGGCCGGGTGCTGGATGTCAGCCGCAGCGCCGATGTCGATGCCCTGATTGCTGGTATTGGCAAGGAGTTCGGTGCGATCAGCATCCTGGTCAACAATGCCGGGATCACGCGCGACCAGTTGCTGTTGCGCATGTCGGATGATGACTGGCAGGCAATCCTGGATACCAATTTGAGTTCGGTGTTCCGAACCTCGAAGGCAGTGCTTCGCGGCATGATGAAGGCGCGCAAGGGACGCATCATCAGCATCGCTTCGGTAATCGGCTCGATCGGCAATGCCGGCCAGTCGAACTATGCAGCGGCCAAGGCCGGAATCGTCGCGTTCTCGAAATCGCTGGCGCGCGAGATCGGATCGCGCGGGGTGACCGTCAACGTGGTGGCGCCAGGATTCATCGACACTGACATGACCCGTGCATTGCCCGAAGAACAGCGCGCATCGCTGATCGGCCAGATTGCGCTGCAACGGCTGGGCGAACCATCGGATATTGCCGAAGCCGTGGCATTCCTTGCTTCGCCGGCGGCCGCCTACATCACTGGCGAAACCCTGCATGTGAACGGTGGCATGTACATGGCCTGAGCACGCTTTGGTCGCCATTTCCGGGTGCGTCCATGTGCTCGGGGCTCGGCGCTGGCAGGGGTCGATCCGTTCCACTACAATTCGCCGCGCCCCGCAGGAACAAGCCTGCGCAGCGGCCGGTGGCAGCAAGCGCCAGCCGCCTTTCCATGATCCAGATTCTGAATCGAGATTCCCTCGGGAGACAAAACACTCATGAGCACTATTGAAGAACGCGTCAAGAAAATCGTCGTCGAACAGTTGGGCGTGAAGGAGGACGAAGTGACCCCAAATGCCTCGTTTGTTGACGATCTGGGCGCGGACTCGCTCGATACCGTCGAGCTGGTCATGGCTCTGGAAGAGGAATTCGAGTGTGAAATTCCCGATGAAGACGCCGAGAAGATCACCACCGTGCAGCAGGCCGTGGATTACGTCAAGGCGCACGTCAAGGCCTGATCGCGCCATGGGCGGCGGATCTTTGATCCGCGCCTGGGCCAAGGCCCGCCACCCGGCAGGCTGGTTCGGCAGGACGTCCGGAGTCGCAATGAGCTGCGCCCTTGAGGCGCAGCTTTCATTTTGAGGATCGAAACGCTACGTCGGCGTATGGTTGCCGCTGTTCGATCCGGAAAACGGGAACAAGAGCATGAGCAAACGTCGCGTCGTCGTAACCGGCATGGGGCTGGTCAGTCCGATCGGCAACGATCTGGAAAGCGCCTGGTCGAGTATCACCGCCGGGCGCAGCGGAATTGGCCCGGTGACAAACTTCGACGTCAGCGCATTCTCCACGCGCATCGCGGGCGAAGTACGCAACTTTGATCCGACGGCCTGGATTCCGCCAAAAGACGTCAAGAAGATGGATCACTTCATCCACTACGGCGTCGCCGCGAGCTTGATGGCCATCAAGGATGCCGGCCTGGAGATCAACGAAGGCAATGCCGAGCGCGTGGGTGCCTTGATCGGATCCGGCATTGGCGGCATTTCCGGTATCGAAAAGACCACGATTGCCTGCAACGAGGGAGGCCCGCGCAAGGTTTCTCCGTTCTACGTTCCGTCCACGATCATCAACATGGTTTCCGGGCATCTGTCGATCATGACAGGCATCAAGGGTCCGAATTTCTCGGCGGTATCGGCCTGTGCCACCTCCAATCACAGCATCGGCATGGCCATGCGCCTGATCCAGTACGGCGATGCCGACATCATGGTGACCGGGGGTGCCGAGTACGCCACGGTTCCGACCGCGATGGGCGGTTTCTGCTCTATGAAGGCCATGTCCACGCGCAACGACGACCCGCAGCGGGCGAGCAGGCCATGGGACAGGGACCGTGACGGTTTCGTGCTGGGTGATGGATCCGGCATCCTCGTGCTTGAGGAATACGAGTCCGCGAAGAAGCGTGGAGCGCGCATCTACTGCGAACTGGCGGGTATCGGCAGCAGCAGCGATGCATTCCACATGACCGCCCCGAGCGAAAACGGGGAAGGGCCAGCGCGTTGCATGACCTCTGCCATGAAAGATGCCGGCGTGAATGCCGAAGATATCGATTACATCAATGCGCATGGCACTTCGACTCCGCTGGGTGACGTGGCCGAGACGCTCGCCTTGAAGCGCGTGCTCGGCGAGCATGCCTACAAGACCATGGTCAGTTCGACCAAATCGATGACCGGCCACCTGCTGGGTGCGGCGGGTGGAGTCGAGGCCATCTTCACCATCCTGGCCTTGCATCACGGGGTGGTTCCACCGACCATCAATCTCGACAACCCGGGCGAGGGTTGCGATCTCGACTACGTTCCCAATGTCGCGCGCGACAAGGCCATTTCGGTTGCGGTGTCGAATGGTTTCGGCTTCGGTGGGACAAACGGTACCCTGATCTTCCGCCGCCTCTGACGACAGTCGGATAACCACGCGCATGGCTGCGGTGGGATTGCGCCGGGTGCTTGCCGGTAGACATGACCTGTTGGCGCTCGCACACGCCTGGCCGACGCGGTATCCGGGCCTCCTGCAAAGCGTCGCCCACGGGACTGCGCATGCGCGTCATGATCTCTTGCTGGGGTTTCCGCAGAACCGCATTCGCCTTGATCCGGACGGGCAGGTGAGGGACAGCGAGGGTGTCGGGCTGGGGACGGATTTTCTTGAGGTGCTGGACGAGGCGCACGCCCGAGTGCGCGGGATTGAAGCCGAGTCCGATTTCCCAGGTGATTTGCTCTTCAACGGCGGGTGGTTGCTCTATCTTGGCTACGAGCTGGTTGGCCAGATCGAGCCACGCTTGCGCTTGCCGCTCGCGCATTCACGCATGCCGGTGGCCATGGCGCTGCGCTGCCCCCTGGCTTTCATCGTCGATCACGAAGCCGACACCACGACCATTGTCGCCGAGCCTGGATTCGAACACCTCTTGGATCAGGCCCAGGCAGATTTGCAGCAGGCTCCGCCACCAGCAGAGGCGGAGCTGCGTCCGCACAGCATTGCCGAAGATGAGCCCGAGGCTTTCCTCGATGCGGTTGGCAAGGTCAAGGACTATCTGGCGGCTGGCGATGTGTTTCAGGTCAACCTGTCGCGTGGTTGGGAGCTCGAACTGCCAGAAGTTGTGGATGCGGCCGCCATCTATCACTCGCTGCGACGCTCCAATCCGTCGCCCTTTGCCGCCCTGATCCAGGGCGATGGCTGGGCCATTGCCAGTTCCTCACCCGAGCGCTTGGTCAAGGTGCGCGGCAATCATGTTGAAACCCGGCCTATCGCGGGAACCCGCGCGCGCCTGGCCGGGGATGATGCGGGGTTGCGCATACGGGAATTGATCGGCCACCCCAAGGAACGCGCCGAACACGTCATGCTGATCGACCTTGAACGCAATGATCTCGGCAGGATCTGCGAGCCGGGCAGCGTGCTGGTGGATGAGTTGATGGCGGTGGAGAGCTTCGCCCACGTACATCACATCGTGTCCAACGTGAGCGGACGCATCCGGCAGGGAACAACGCCGGGGCAGGTGATTCGTGCGGTGTTTCCTGGCGGAACCATCACGGGCTGTCCCAAGGTGCGCTGCATGGAAATCATCGCCGAACTGGAAGCCTGTGCGCGTGGCCCCTACACCGGGACCTTGGGTTACCTCGACCGCAACGGCAACCTCGACCTCAACATCCTGATCCGCACGCTCTTGATCGATGGCCAGCAGGTTTCCTTGCGCGCTGGAGCCGGAATCGTTGCCGATTCCGATGCGGAAGCGGAACTTGCCGAGACCCGCGCCAAGGCGCGCGGTCTGCTGCGGGCGTTCGGCTTGCCCGGATGAGCGAAAGCGAATGGCCATTCCTGATACGCTCGGCGCCTTCGTTTTGGGATGATCATGCCTGACAGAATTGCCTCCATTCCCGCGGGCGACGCGCGCCTGAAAGTCTTGCTGCTGCTGGTACTGCTTGGTCTTGGATTGGCCTGCTGGCTGGCCTGGCGGGATTTTCAGCGTTTCGCGGACGCACCGCTTGCGCTGCAGAATGCGGAGCTGATTGATTTTCCTCGTGGTGCCTCGTTCAGCAGCATCGTCGATGAAATGCGCAGTCGCCAATTCAGCAATGAGCCACAGGTGTATTGGAAGCTGCTGTCGCGCCAAATGCGGGTTGCATCGCGCCTGCAAGCGGGCGAGTACCGGCTGGAGCCCGGCACAACGCCGCGCCAGTTGATGGCCATGCTGGCGCAGGGCAAGGTCGTGCAGCATCACTTCACCATCGTCGAGGGCTGGACCTTTCGCCAACTGCGCCTGGCTCTGGCCAAGGAAGCAGGGCTGAAGCAGGAATTGCCGGGCCTGGATGCAGCCACTGTTGCACATCGCTTGGGCATCGGGATGGACAATCCGGAAGGCTGGTTCCTGCCGGAAACCTACGCCTGGGTGCGTGGAGACAGCGATATCAGCGTGTTGCGCCATGCGCATGAGGCCATGAAACACGCACTGGATCAACGCTGGCCAGGGCGCGATCCGGGAGTTCCGGTCAAATCGATTTACGAAGCCCTGATCCTGGCCTCGATCGTGGAAAAGGAAACCGGGGTGGATGCGGAGCGTGCGCGGATTGCCGGTGTGTTCACGCGACGATTGAAGATTGGCATGCGCCTGCAGACGGATCCCAGCGTGGTTTACGGGCTAGGCGAAACCTGGGACGGCAACATCCGTCGACGTGACCTCGAAGCCGACACGCCGTACAACACCTATACCCGGGACGGCCTGCCGCCGACTCCGATTGCCCTGCCGGGATTGGCGGCCATCGATGCGGTGCTGCATCCTGCCGCTGGCAATGCCTTGTACTTCGTGGCCTTGGGCGATGGCAGCGGTCGTCACGAGTTCAGCAATTCACTGGAAGAGCACAGCCTGGCAGTCAGGCGCTATCTGATACGGCGAAAACAGCAATGAAGGGATGCCTGATCACGCTCGAAGGTGGAGAGGGTGCCGGCAAGAGCAGCGCACTGTCTGTGCTGCGTGATGGCCTCAATGCCCGCGGAATATCGCCGATTCTGACGCGGGAACCGGGTGGCACGCGGATGGGCGAGGCCATCCGCTCGCTGGTGCTGGATCGCGAGTTGGGGCCGGTTGCAGCGGAGTGCGAACTGCTGTTGATGTTCGCCGCGCGTGCGCAACTGGTACAGGAGGTGATCTTGCCTGCGCTCGAGCGCGGTGAATGGGTGCTGTCCGACCGCTTCACCGACGCCAGCTTTGCCTATCAGGGTGCGGGGCGCGGGCAGCCGCTTGAGCGCATCGCGGCACTTGAGGCTTGGGCCACGCAGGGAATCCGTCCCGACTTGACCTTGCTGCTGGACCTTCCTTCGGCAGCCGGACTGGCGCGTGCGGGTCTGCGCAGCGAACCTGATCGCATCGAACGCGAAGATCTCGGATTTTTCGATCGGGTCAGGGCGGGATACCGGGCGCGGGCTGCTGCGGAACCGGCACGTTTTCGCGTGATTGATGCAGCCGGCGACATTGAATCGGTAAGCCGGCAATTGCGCGCGGCACTTGCGGCATTCCTTTCGCAGCGAGGCCTCGATTGATGTCCCTGCAACCCTGGCTGATGCCAACCTGGAAATTGCTGGCGCCACGCATTGATCGCGGGGAGTTGCCGCATGCCGTGTTGATATCCGGCCCACGTGGTTTGGGCAAGCGGGACCTGGCGGAGAAACTGATCGCAGCCGCCTTGTGCGAACAGCGTGACGAGGCCGGGTTTGCCTGTTCCAGGTGTCGGGCCTGCCAACTGCTTGCAGCAGGCTCACATCCTGACCGGGTGCTGGTCACCCTGGAGCAGCGCGACGACGGCAAGCTCCGCTCGGAAATCCTGATCGAACAAATTCGTGTTTTGTCGCAGCGGCTTGCGCTGTCCAGCCAGTTCGGCGGACTGCAGCTTGCCCTCGTTGATCCCGCCGATTGCATGAATGCCAGTGCCGCCAATGCCCTCCTCAAAACATTGGAGGAACCATCCAGCCGTACCATCATCGTGCTGGTCGCCGATGAACCTGCACGCTTGCCCGCCACCATCCGCAGCCGTTGCCAGCGCTTCGAGATCAAGTTGCCCGGACACGCGGAGGCCTGCGCGTGGCTGGAGCAAAGCGGATTGGATGCCAGTCTGGCGCGACGTGTGCTTGAAACGAGTCTCGGCAACCCGGGCCTTGCTTTGCAGGCCTCGCAGCAAGGTGCGCTTGAGCTCAAGGCAAGTTGCCACAGTGACCTCAAGGCCCTGGGACAGGGGCGGGCACAGGCCCTGCACATTGCCGAGAGTTGGGTGGCGGACCGGCCGGATGAGCGCCTCTGGCATGCCGCCGTCATTGCGCGTGAGGAATCCGAACGCTTGGCAAACGGCGGTGCGGGCGAGCTGGGATTGAAAGCCGGTGCCGGTATCGCAGAGTTGGCCGCATGGTTTGCCGCAGCCAATCGGGCGCGCCAATTGCTTTCCAGCCAGGTTCGCAGTGAGCTGGTCCTGCTCGATCTGTTGCATACTTGGCCATCGGCCAGGAGATCGTGACATGTCCACACCCGCCAGCGGCGGTATGCCCAAGCAGGGAATCCTCTCCCTCGCCATCAAGGACAAGGGTGCCCTGTTCAATGCCTACATGCCCTTCGTCAAGGGTGGCGGCCTGTTTGTTCCCACCAGCAAGCGCTACAACCCCGGGGATGAGGTGTTTATCCTGCTGTCCCTGATGGATGAGAAGGACCGTCTGCCGGTGGCGGGCAAGGTCATCTGGATCACGCCGCCGGGCGCCCAGGGCAACCGCACCGCGGGCATCGGCGTGCAGTTCAGTGAATCCAGCGACGGTGACGCGGCGCGCACCAAGATCGAAACCATCCTGGCCGGCATACTCGGCCAGGAGCGCGCCACGCACACGATGTGATTCCTTCGCCCTACCTGGGTGCTGACGCCGCG